>JBLRWT010000433.1:0-2644 GCA_047921095.1 Wenzhouxiangella sp.
GATCCGGCGGGGCTGGAAACTTTCGAACCTCGAACGGACACAAGTCGGGCCAGACGCTATGAACACTGGCTGGCTGCCATGCCATCCTTGCCGGGGTCGCCTGATTTTGATTGACCCGATCGCCGGCTAATTCGACCGCCAACCCGGCTTCAGAGACACCTCGTGCAGACCATCGACCGGCGGCCCGATCGTGAAGCCCAGATCGCGTGCCAGCACCAGCATGCGGTGATTGTCCTGCAGCACCTGGCCGACCATGGTTTCGATGCCCGCTTCGCGACAATATTTGATCAGCTTCTCCAGCAGCAAGCGCCCCAACCCTCGGCCCTTGAGGCCTGAGCGCACGATGACGGCGAACTCACCCCTTTGCCTGGCCGGGTCGGTGGCGAGACGGACGACACCCAGCGTCCTTTCCTCACCATCCGGTTCGGCGGCGATAAAGGCCATTTCCCGGTCGTAGTCAATCTGGGTAAAGCGGGCGATCTGCGAGTGCTCCGGCTCCTTGACCACGCCAAAGAAACGGAATCGCACGTCCTCGCCACTGAGGCTGTTGAAAAAATCACGGTGAGCCGGTTCGTCTTCGGGACGTATTGGCCGCAGGATCAGCGACTGGCCGTCAAACTCGACCATCTCCACAAGATGGCGGGGATAAGGGGCCACCGAGGGCGGCGTACGGACCGCTGCGCCAGCAGATCGAAGCTCAATGCGGGCGTCCAGGGCAATCACACCGTCGGCATCGACCAAAAGCGGGTTGATATCCAGCGATGCAATGGCATCGATCTCGATCATCAATCGGGAGACCCGCACCAGAACTTCGCAGATCAGATCGATGCGGGCCGGAGGATGGTGTCGGTAGCCAGCCAACAGCCGGGAGACACGGGTGCGGTTGACCAGCTGTCGGGCCAGGCTCATGTTCACCGGCATCAGGTCCAGTGCCGTATCCTGCCTCACCTCGACGCCGGTGCCGCCGTGGCCAAAAAGAACCACCGGACCAAACACCGTATCGGTCGTCGCTCCAATGATCAATTCATGCGCGCCAGGGCGACGGGCCATGGTCTGGACGGTAAAGCCGGCCAGCCGGGCGCCGTTCATGCCCGCCACGCGCCGGGTTATTGCGCCGGCTGCGTCGAAGACCTCTTCGGGGGTTTCCAGGTCGAGCGCAACACCACCCATGTCGGATTTGTGGGTAATGTCCGGCGACAGGACTTTCAGCGCCACTGGAAAGCCGATCTGGAGGGCAATGCCCACGGCTTCCTTCGCGTCACGGGCGATGCGGGTTTCAACCACGGGAATGGCATAGGCTTTCAGTACGTCCTTGGCTTCGGATTCGGTCAGCCAGCGGCGCTTTTCCTCGGCTGCCCGAGCCAGGATTTCGCTTACCGCGCCAATGTCGGTGGTGGTCGATCGGGGCAGTTCGTCAGGGGTTTCCATCAAGGCCATCTGGTTGGCCCGGTAGACCCTCAGGCGCAGGATTGCGGCGACGGCTTCTTCGATCGAATTGAACCCCGGCAGTCCGGCCTTGGCGAAAACCCGCGAAGCAGCCCGCGCCGAAGCCCCGCCCAGCCAACAACCAAACAGCGGCTTGGCAGGCGACATTGCGGCCAGTGCGGTTGCGATCACCGGGCTCGGCGCCATCGCGGTCGGCGCGTGAACGACCAGCACGGCATCAATTGCACGGTCTTCGAGCAGGATATTCAGAGCATCGCTATAGCGCTCCGCGGTGGCGTCACCGATGATGTCCACCGGGTTGGAATGCGACCAGTTGGCCGGCAGCACTTGATCGAGTCGCGCCAGGGATTGATCCGACAGCGTGGCCAGGACCCCTCCCCCGGTGATCAGCGCATCAGTCGCCAGGATGCCCGGACCACCGCCATTGGTCAGGATGGCCAGTCGATGACCGTGCATGGGTCGCGACCGGCCGAGCACCTCGGCCATGCCGAAAAGGTCCTCGATGCCGAACACGCGCAAGGCACCAGCCCGGCAGATCGCGGCATCGTAGACCTCGTCGCTGCCGGCCAGGGCCCCAGTGTGAGATTCAGCGGCCTTGGCCCCTTCCGGCACTCGCCCGGCCTTGACGATGATCAATGGCTTGTTGCGCGCAGCAGCGCGGGCAGCAGACATGAACTTTCGGCCTGACTTCAGTGATTCCATGTACAGCAGGATCGAGGCGGTGTGGGGATCACTGCCAAGGAAATCGATGACATCGGCAATATCGATATCGAGACAGTTGCCCAGCGACAGGAAACAGGAAAAGCCGATTTCGCGCTCGGCGGCCCACTCCAGCACCGCGGTCGCCAGCGCGCCCGACTGGGTCACGAACGCCACGTTGCCAGGCCGGGCGCCCGAGGGCGCGAAACTGGCATTGAGTCGCAGGCGGGGGATGATCAAGCCAACACTGTTGGGGCCCAGCAAGCGCAGACCATGCTCGCCGGCAGCCGTCAAAACCCGGGCCTCGAGTTGATCACCGGCTTGCTTGAAGCCTGCCGTCATCACGACCGCGGCCCGCGCGCCAAGCGAGCCGGCCTCGCGGACGATGCCTGGTACCGTCGCCGGTGGCGTGCAGACAATGACCAGATCAGGCACGCCTGGCAGATCACGCAGACGCGTCCAGGCCGGCCTGTCATGGACGGTTTCGTGGCGGGTGTTG
>JBLRWT010000434.1:0-2634 GCA_047921095.1 Wenzhouxiangella sp.
CAGCAGCGTCACCGCACTTGCAGAACGTCTGATCCGGTTGTATAGTGCGCGGCGGCGCACGTCATTTGCGCCGGTGTTTTTTCAATTTTCGGCAGCCGGCCGTATACAGTGTTGAGCCGGCAGGAGTGGTTCGTGCGTTTTTCTTCCTGTGGCCGACGCCGCGATGTTCAACCCGATTTTTCCGAATTTGCCACCCGGCGCCGGCGGCTGCTGGGTGCAGGTGCAAGTCTGGCCGCCGGTCTGGCCCTGGGCCCGGCGCTTTCGCTGGCCCAACCAGCCGGGCAGCGCCGGCTGAAGTTCTACCATCTGCATACCGGGGAACGGCTCAGCGCGGTGTATTTCGCCGACCAGGCGCTGGTGGAATCAGAATGCCACGCGATCGATCGTGTGCTGCGTGATTTCCGCACCGGGGACGTCGCCGAAATCGACCGCAATCTGCTTGACTTCCTGTGGCGGTTGCAGCAATCCGTGGGCGTGGATGGCGAGTTCCAGGTGATTTCCGGTTACCGCTCGCCCAAGACCAATGAGGACCTGCGCGCGGCCGGACGAGGTGTGG
This sequence comes from Wenzhouxiangella sp., assembly GCA_047921095.1. GTDB lineage: Bacteria > Pseudomonadota > Gammaproteobacteria > Xanthomonadales > Wenzhouxiangellaceae > Wenzhouxiangella. The sequence goes on from JBLRWT010000434.1 coordinate 557, forward strand.
CGCAAGGCAGTCTGCATACCCGCGCGCAGGCGATCGATACCCGGCTGCCGGGTTGTCCGCTGACCGATCTGCGCCAGGCCGCGCTTGAGCTGCAGCTGGGCGGCGTCGGCTTTTATCCGAAATCCGACTTCATTCACATCGATACCGGGCGCGTGCGATTCTGGTAGTGCGATTTCTGACCGTGCAGTCCGGTCTCATTGGTCATGAGACTGCCTGCCGGACAATGCCCGCTCCGCTCGCCCGCCCTCCTTCTGGCGCTGGTGGCACTGTGGCCGGGTCTTCAGGCGGCCGAGACGCATGTGGTGCCGCCCATGCAGTGCATCGCCGCCACGGTGGACGATGTCCTGCGCCCCCTCGATGACCCGTGGCGCAACGAGGCGCTGAACGACCTTTACGGGCGCCAGGACTGGCGACCGGCGTGGCTGGACCAGGCGCGCGGTCATGACACGCTGCGCCCGCTGATCGAACTGCTCCAGACCGCCGGGGAACATGGCCTGGATCCCGATGATTACCACTTGAGCGAGATCCGTCGCTGCATTGGCGCCGAGCGGCCCGAGCATCGGGCCCGGCTGGATGTGCTGCTAACCGATGCCCTGCTGCGCTATAGCCGTGACCTGCGAACCGGGATCAGCGAACTGGACCGGCATGACCGCCAGTGGCACTATGATCCGCCGGCATTTGATGCGGTGGGTTTCGTTGAAGAACTGGCGACTGTTCCCGATCCGGTCACAGAGCTGGCCGCGCTGGCGCCGCCGCACGCCGGCTACCGGCACCTGGCGCGGGCGTTGCATGATCTCGAACGCCGACGCGATCAGGGCGAACGCTGGCCACAGCTTCCCGCCGGCCCATTGTTGCGCGCCGGGGATCATCATCCACAGATCGAACTGCTGCGCCGGCGCCTGGCGGCCGAAGGCGTGGAGCAAGTCCCGGCGCCACAAGCCGACCCGCGCGCGCTGGACCCGCCGCTGGCCGAAACCCTGGCGCAGGCCCAGCGGCGCTTCGGGCTGGCCGCCGATGGCGTGCTGGGCCCGGCCACCCGGCGCGCGCTCAACCGCACCCTGGATGAACGGATCGAGCAGGTACGGCTGAATCTGGACCGCTGGCGCTGGCTGCCCCGCAACCCGGGCAAGCGCTACATCCTGGTCAACCTGGCGCGCTTTCGCATGGACTTGATCGAAGACGGCGTTTCAGTGATGACGCAAAAGGTCATCGTCGGCCAGCCGTATCTGTCGACGCCGGCGTTTGCCGGCGAGATGAGTTACCTGGTGTTCAACCCGTACTGGGAAATCCCGCCCAATCTCGGGCGGCGCAGCGTGGTGCCGAAGCAACTGGAAGATCCGGCGTATTTCCGCGACAAGGGCATCGAGGTGCTGACCGGCTGGGACGATCCGGAAACGCTCTCGCTGGATCAGGTCGACCTGGCCGGCCACCAGCGCCGCGAGCGCCATTACCGGCTGCGCCAGGCGCCGGGGCCGGAGAACGCGCTGGGCAAGGTCAAGTTCATGTTCCCGAACCGTTTCAACGTCTACCTGCACGACACCCCGGAGCGCGAACTGTTCGATCAGGATGTACGCGCGTTCAGCTCCGGATGCGTGCGCATCGAGCGACCGCTGGAACTGGCCGAGTACATTCTCGGCCGTCAGGGCTGGAATTCCGACCAGGTCAGGCAGCGCTTCGAGAAGGCGAACGACTACACTGTATCGCTTGATGAGCCGCTGCCGGTATACCTGGGTTACTGGACCACCTGGGTCGAGGATGACGGCCGGCTGGTATTTACCGAAGACCTCTACCAGCGCGACGAGCAACTGCTGGCCGCCCGACATTCACGACTCCCCGAAGCTGTCCCGACCGCCGGACCCGGGTCGGATTGATCGAATCCCCGAAACCGCTGATACAGCGAAGATGAATCAGGCGCGGCCTGCCAGCGGGTGCCGGTCCGGCGGCGGCAGGTCGGGGGTTTTTTCCAGCACCTCGAAGGCATCGTGGCGGACGTGGTTGGCGGCCATTTCCTCGCGCAGGAATTCTTCGCTGATCTTGCCTTCGTTGATGCATTCCTTGAGCAGGGCGAAGAAGAACCA
>JBLRWT010000435.1:0-2613 GCA_047921095.1 Wenzhouxiangella sp.
GTTTTCTGGAAAAGGCGCCGGCATGAGTACGGCGTTGGAAAAACTGGTGGCTGTCGATTGTGACGACAATCGTGACGACAATCGTGACGATAATTACGACGCCGTTCGACGGCGCGCCCGTCAGCACCTGATGCAGCACGGATTTCCCGATCTCAAGACCGAGGCCTGGAAATACACCTCGCTGCGTCTGCTCGACAAGCGCGAGTTCCAGTCCGAAGCATCTGGACAGTCACCCGCGCCGCAACTGCCGTTCGAGGGTCACCTGATCCATTTTGACCAGGGCCAGCTCAAGACCGAAAATTTGCAATTGCCCGCCGGCATTCGCCTGGAACCACTGGATGCTGGCGCCCTGGCCGATGTGGACTACGGCGACCGTGCCGGCGCCTTGGCCTGGCTCAATCTCGCCCGCTTCCAGCAGGCATGGCGCCTGGTGATCGAAACCAGCCAGGACCAGCCACTGGTGCTGGCAACGACAACCTCGAATGATTTTGCCGCCGCGGTTCATCCGCGCCTGGTCGTCGAACTGGCCGAAGGTGTATCGGCAACGCTGGTGGAAGTGCAGGACGACCAGGGCGAAGGCCTGGTCAATATCGTTCAGGATTTCGAGCTTGGAAGTCACTCGCAGCTCAAGCACCTGCTGTACCGGAACAATCAGCAATCGGTCTGGATTCAGCGTACCTCGGTAACAGTCGCCGCCGATGCCGACTACCGCTTTCATGCCCTCGACCTGGGCGGCCGGCTGACGCGACACGATCTTGCCATCAAGCTGACCGCACGTGGCGCCCGCGGTGAGATCGACGGCGTGGCGTTCGTCGACAGCAAGCAACACGTTGACTTTCATACCGCCATCGAACACCAGCATGGTCAGACCAACAGTCGTGAGTCGTTTCGTATTCTGGCCGACGGCACCGGCGTTGGCGTTTTCAACGGCCGCATCCATATTCATCGCGGCGCCGACGACAGCCACTCGGATCTCAACACAGCCAACCTGCTGTTGAGCGATACGGCCCGGATCAACACCAAACCGGAGCTGGAGATCTATGCCGAGGAAGTCACCGCCAGCCATGGCGCGACCATCGGCCAGCTCGATGATGCCGCACTGTTCTATCTGCGCTCACGCGGCATCCCCGCGACCGAAGCGAGCGCGCTTCTGAAGCAGGGTTTCGCTGCCGCACCGCTTGAAAATGCCGAGCCTGCATTGGTGCGCGACTGGCTTCTGAACCTATTGCGCCAGAAATTCACGACAACGGATACGGATTTGCAATGAGCCAGGAACAGCCGATGGAAATTGTGCAATCGGGCATCAGGCAGCAGTTGGATGTCTATCGCCTGCGCGGCGAGTTTCCGGTGCTTGAACGCGAGGTGCATGGCAAGCCGCTGATCTATCTCGACAACGCCGCCACCGCGCAACGGCCGTTGTGCGTGATCGAATCGATGAACGATTTCTACCGGCGCTATAACGCCAACGTCCATCGTGGCGTCCACCAGTTGTCGGTCGAGGCATCCGAAGCCTTCGAACAATCACGGCTCGACGTCGCGCGCTTTCTGAACGCGCCATCCGAGCGCGAGATCATCTTTACCCGCGGCACCACCGAGGCGATCAACCTGGTCGCCAACAGCTATCTTCGACCGCGCGTGAAACCGGGGGATGAAATCCTGATCAGCCACATGGAGCATCACTCCAACATCGTGCCGTGGCAATTGCTGTGCGAGCAGACCGGCGCGGTACTCAAGGTGGCGCCGATCAACCAGCGTGGTGAGTTGCTGCTCGACGAGTTCGAAAGCCTGATCAGCGAGCGGACCAGGCTGATCGGCATCGTGCATGTATCCAATGCCCTCGGCACCGTCAACCCGGTCGCCGAGATCTGCGCGCTGGCCAAACAGCGCGGCGTTCCGGTATTGGTCGACGGCGCGCAGGCAACGCCGCATGGTGTTGTCGACGTTCAGGCCCTCGGGTGCGACTTCTACGCCTTTTCAGCCCACAAGATGTACGGCCCGACCGGCATCGGCGCCCTGTGGGGCCGCGAAGCGTTGCTCGAAGAAATGCCACCGTGGCAGGGTGGTGGTGAGATGATCCTGAAGGTCAGCTTCGAGGGCACAACCTTCAACCAGATCCCCCACAAGTTCGAAGCCGGCACACCCAACATCGCTGGCGCGATTGGATTGGCCGCCGCGATTCGTTTCCTGGAAGACACCGGCGTCGAAGCCATCGCCGCCCATGAGCAGAAACTGCTGGACTACGCCACCGAAAAGATGAACGAAGTCGATGGTCTCACGATCATCGGCCAGGCGGCCACCAAGGGACCGGTCGTCTCATTCACCCTCGACGGCGTCCATCCCAACGACCTCGGCACCATCATCGACCATCACGGCGTCGCCGTTCGAACCGGCCACCACTGCGCCATGCCCGTCATGCAGTTCTACAAAGTGCCGGCAACCGCCCGCATCTCGTTTGCCGCCTACAACCTTCGCACCGAAATCGACGTCTTCCTCGACGCCCTGGAAAAAGCACGAAAGATGTTGGGGTAAGAGCGGTGTAAAGGTGAAAGGGTAAAAGCAAAAGCGACTAACCGCGAAGACGCAAAGAGCGCGAAGGAAAAGAAAAGATAAAAG
>JBLRWT010000436.1:0-2596 GCA_047921095.1 Wenzhouxiangella sp.
GGTCTTCATTGCGCTGATCCCGCTGGCAGCCTGGCTGGCCGAAACTTGTACCCAGTTCGGATTGCTGATTGGCGTCTGGGTGCTGGTATTGGCAGGCGAATTGGTGAACTCAGCCATCGAGGCCACCATCGACCGGGTCGGGGCGGATTTTCACGAGCTTTCCGGCAAGGCCAAGGATGCCGGCTCGGCACTCGTCCTGACGTTGATGCTGTTGGCCGGCTTCTTCTGGCTGATGGTACTGCTCGACCGGTTCACTGGATCGGCCTGAACGAGCTGACTTTACCCCGGCCGGCTGGCGAGGGCGACTCAGGGGCTCTTGAGCAGATCGTCGAACGGGGTTGCCAGCGCCGGCCTGGCTTCTTCCATGCCCCAGGAGCGGTCGACCATCTCGATCAGCGCGGGAAAGCGCGAATCGGCCCGCAGGTCATCCAGCATCGGATGAAAGCGGATATGGAGGGTCTGAAAATCATTCCAGCCGGCTCTCGCGAACTGCTCGAAGGCCGCGTCGTGTTCGCCCACTGCCGCATGGGCGAGACCCAGCGCGAAGGCATTGTCGGAGCCCTTGAGCTCTTCTTTCAACGTCATGGCTTGCGCCATGTCGCCATTCTGGCGATGGACAACGGCGAGCCAGGCCAGCAGCTCGTCGCGGGATTGACCGGCAACCTGCTGCAGTCGCTTGTCGATCATCGTCACGGCGTCTTCCTGCTGGCCGAGCAGGCTCAAGGCCAGCGCCTCGGTCGGGTGCGATGGACGCATCAGCGGGGAAAGCTCCCGGGCCTTGCGGGCATGGGTCCGCGCCCGGTCGGGCTGAGAGTCGGCCAGGTACAGCGATGCCAGTGAACCATGGACCGCGGCTGAAAAGGGGGCTTGTCGCACCTGCTTCTCGGCCAGGGCAATCGCGGCTTCGAGGTTGCCGAGAACGGCCGTCATCCAGGCCAGCCAGCCAATGTACTCGGACGACAAGGCATGGGCGTGTCCAAATGATCGCAGCGCCGCTGGGCCGTTGCGGTCGATCTGCATGTACACCAGGCCCTGGACGGCGTGGCCGTAAGCGAGATCCGGATCAAGCTCCAGCGCCCGCTCGGCCGCTTCGCGCGGATCCGGATAGCCGGCTTCCAGGGACTCGTGACCGTAATAGGCCAACAAAACCTGGACATCGGCCAGTCCGGCCCAGGCCAGGGCAAGCCCCGGCTCATCCTCGATGCTCTGCCGCAGCAACTCGGCGGCGGCACGCATGCTGCTTTCGGTTCGCTGCCGCAGTAAATCTCGGGCCTGGTTGAATAGCGCCCAGGCATGCAGGTTCTCGGTCGGCAGCCGATCGAGGCGCGCTTGCTCGTCGGAACTCAATGCGGCGCGGAGGGAGTGGGCGATATCCCGCGTCAGTTCCGACTGGATGGCAAACAGGTTCTCCGCGTTCATTTCGCGCTGGTAGGTGCGAGCCCACGCGTGCGTATCAGTTTCGGCATCGATCAACTGGGCATTGAGATGTATCTGCTCATCGGCCCGTTGTAGCGCGCCCTCCACGATCCACCGGACGCCCAGCTCTTCGGCAATCTCGGGAACGGACTTGACCGTGTCCCGATACTGCCTGACCGAAGTCCGGGAAGTCACGCTGAGGTCGGCCACTCTTGACAGGCGTGTCAGCAGGTCATGATGAAACCCTTCGACCAGCAACTCCTGATCGTCTCCGGCGAAGTTCTCCAACGGCAGGACAGCGATGGTCATGTCGGTAGACTTTTCAGGTTCCGGATTGACCAGGCTCACGCCCCAGCCCACGGCAGCCAGGACCACCAGGCTGAGAACCAGGACGCCCGGCCGCCACCAGCGCCGCCAGGTACGGGGTCGAGGAGCATCGACATCCCGGCCTTCACCGGCCGGAACCGACTCCTCACCTGGCAGGGGCTGATTTCTTGCCGGGTCATCGTCCGACAGACTGGAGACCCGGGCAATCAGGCGATAGCCGCGCTTGGGAATGGTTTCAATGAATCGCGGCGTGGAGGCTCGGTCGCCGAGTTGGCGGCGAAGTTCGGAGATACACCAGGTCAATGAGCCATCGGTCACGACCGCGCGACCCCAGATGGCACAACGGAATTCCTCGCGGCTGATGACCTCGCCCGGTCTCCGGGCCATGTACAGGAGCACATCCATCGCCCGGCAATTCAGGTGCACATCACCGCCGTCCGGGCCAGTCAAACGATTCTGCCCCGGGTGAACGGTCCATTCATGAAGCTGAAACCCAGCCGCCAGATCCACTACCAACTCTCAATCACACAAACGCCATCACCAGTTTACAGCGTCTGCTCGCAATAACGACAGCGTTTTGTGATCTTTATCACAGGAATTTTTATGAATTTGCCACTGTGTTTTCAAGGACACCGAGCCCGGCCGCACCCTAACCTGTCCATTGATCCATTGCCGCATGTTGGCGGTACTTTTCGCAAGAGTCGCACCGCTTGTTGGCGGACTTTCCCATGTATGTCTTTTGAATGAGGACAAAGCGTATGCAATTTATCAAGGCAATCAATATCTCCTGTCTGGCGTTGGCGATCACTGCCTCGCCGCTGGCGTTGTCGCAGATCACTGACGCCCCCACCCG
>JBLRWT010000437.1:0-2595 GCA_047921095.1 Wenzhouxiangella sp.
ATGGGTGAGCCGCCGCGCTTTGCCTGGCCGCACGCCACCACGATTCGCGCCGGTCAGCGCGGCAGTTGGGATATCGTCGATGACACCCACATCTGGCGTTTCCGCGTCCACGCCGAAGACGCCACGCTGACCAACTTCGGCTTGCACAACCTGCATCTGCCCGAAGGCAGCCGACTCTACATCTACAGCCCCAAGGCAGCCGAACAGGGGCAAATGGACCGCCACGCCGTGATCGGGCCTTATGATCAGAGCATCAACCGCAGCCACGGAGAGTTCTGGACTCCAAACCTGCTGGGTGACCAGGCCATCATCGAGGTCAATGTGCCCTCTGCCGTAGTCGATCAGTTCAGCCTCGAAATCGCCCAGGTGAGCCACGGCTACCGCGGTTTTGGCGAGTCGGCGCTGGCTTATCGTCAGAACCTGGAAAATCGTGAAGGTGATGGCAAACAGGCCTGTCGCGAAGAAGGCGGCGCGCGCTCAGGTTCCTGCAACCAGGATGTTGCCTGCCTTAGCGAAGACGACCCCTGGAACGACCCGCGCCGCTCGGTCGGCGCCTATTCGCGCAATGGCGTGGCCGCCTGTACCGGATCGCTGGTCAACAATACCGCCCAGGACCAGCGCATGCTGTTCATCACTGCGCGTCACTGCATCAGCGAGGCCCAGGCATCCAGCATCGTGGTCTACTGGAACTACGAATGGCCGACCTGCCGCCGCCCAGGCGCCTCAGGCGGCACCTCAGTGAATTCGCCCGACCCCAACATCACCAACTCCGGCGGCACTTTCCTGGCAGCGACCTCCAACCCATTCCAGGGCAACTGCACTGCACCCGACGAATGCTCGGATGTCTACCTGCTCGAGCTCAATGATCCGGCCAACCCGGACTTCGACCTGCATTGGTCGGGCTGGGATCGCCGCCCGCCGCCAACCGTTTGCGCCCAGGGCCCGGGCACCAGCACTGAAGGCCTGTGCGCCACCATCCACCATCCGGGCGTCCACGAAAAGCGCATCACCTGGGTCGCCCAGGACATGCAGGTCGGCAACATTGCCGGCGCCCAGAACCTTCACTGGCATCCATTCTGGCACCCGAACCCGCCGGAGTTGCCCAACATGCCGGGCGGCTCGCCAGCCACTATTCCGCCGGCCGTAACCGAACCCGGATCCTCCGGCTCCCCCCTGTACTCCGCGGACCGTCGCTTCATTGGCGTGCTCAGTGGCGGCCCGGCCTTTTGCGGCGCCACCGGCGCCCAGCTATCCGATTTCTACGGCGGACTATGGCACGCCTGGGACGGCATGGGTACACCCACCACGCGGATGAGGGACCACCTCGACCCGCTGGGCACCGGGCCGCTGTTCATCAACGGCACAGATGGCGACGGCTTCGAGCTGGTGGCCGACAACTCCATCGTCAGTCAGTGTGGCTTCGATGACATCGCGATCAACATCGATGTCAACGTGCTGGGTGAATTCGAAGGCGACGTCGACCTGAGTCTGGGCGGGCTGGATCCAGACCTCTCCGGCAACTTCTCGGTTAACCCGGTTACCCCGCCCGGTAGCACCATACTGACGATCAGTGATCTGGCTACGGCCGGCGCCGGCAGCTACACCTTCAGTGTGGATGGCGTCAGCGGCGAATTCGACGCCAGCGTCAATATCAGCCTGATCGTGGCCGATGGTGCGCCGACCGGCACCACCGTGACCAGCCCGGCCGATGGTAGCCTGGGTGTTTCGGCCACGCCGACCATCGAATGGACTGCCGATCAGGCAGTCGATTTCGAGCTGGAAATCGCCAGCGACTCCAACTTCAATGACGTGGTCTACACTGCCAGCGGAACCGGCAACAGTCACGAAGTTGCCGATCCGCTCGATACCAGCACCAGCTACTTCCTGCGCATCCGCACAGCCAACGATTGCGGCCAGGGCGAGTGGTCCGAAACCATCAACTTTGCCACGGAAGCCCTGCCCGGCGACTGCCCGATTGGCACGGTTGCGTTGAACCTGTTGAACGAAAACTTCGATGGCGGCAGCCTGCCAGCGGGCTGGAGTACGGCAGGATCGAGCGGCGCCGTGACCTGGGTGACCTCGACCGCGCAGACGCAAGCCGGCAGTCATTCTGTCTTTGCCCAGAACATCGCCTCCGTTTCCGATCAACGCCTGGCGACACCATCGATCAGCCTGCCGGACGATGCAGTCAGCCAGTTCCTGAACTTCCAGAACTGGCAGGCCATTGAATCATCAGGCGACAGCTGTTGGGACGGTGGCCTGCTGGAAATCTCGACCGATGGCGGCGGTTCCTGGAACCAGGTCACTGACGAGCACATACTGAACCGCGAGTATGACGGAATCATCGGCACCGGTTTTTCCAACCCGCTCGATGGCAGACCAGGCTGGTGCGGTGACCCGCGCGATAGCTGGGAGCGTTACAGCGTCGACCTGGCGAACTGGGCCGGCGAGGAAGTGAGTTTCCGCTTCCGCTTCGGCACCGATAGTTCCGTCTCGCGAATCGGCTGGTACGTGGACTCGGTCAACGTCCGTGCCTGCGTCGAAGTCCTGCCACCCGAGATCTTCCAGGACCGTTTTGAAGCAGACCAGTAAACG
>JBLRWT010000438.1:0-2595 GCA_047921095.1 Wenzhouxiangella sp.
CGGTTTTACCCAGCGGGGCCCCCACCGTGCCGAGCTGGTCCTGACGGCAGGTGGCCACCCGGCTGCGGTGGAGATGTCACGCGGTCAGCAGAAATTGCTGGCGGTAGCGCTTCTCCTGTCGCAGTTGGTGATCCTCGAACGCCACGCCAGCCGAACGCCGCTCTTGCTGCTTGACGATCCGGTCTCCGAGCTCGATTCGCCGCATCTCGATAACCTGATGGATTGGGTGAGCGAGCAACAATTCCAGAGCTGGATCACCGCGACAGGGCGACCGGATCGACAGTTTTCGATGTTCCACGTGGAACAGGGTCGCGTGCTGCCAATGGTATAATCCGACTACTAAATTTCGCTGCATCAGCATGATGTGGCCCGATGGTCTGTCGCGGAAGGGTGGCGGTCCATGAGTAACCCAGGCCGCAAGGGCTGGATCACACGGAAAACGAATTCAACATGACTGAAGAAACCTACGGCTCCGGTAGTATCAAGGTGCTCAAAGGCCTGGACGCTGTGCGCAAGCGGCCGGGCATGTACATCGGCGATACCGATGATGGCACCGGTCTGCATCACATGGTCTTCGAGGTGGTTGACAACTCCATCGATGAGGCTCTGGCCGGACACTGTGACAGTATCCATGTCTTGTTGCATGACGATGGCTCGGTCAGCGTCAGCGATAACGGTCGCGGTATTCCGGTGGACATGCACGAGGAAGAAGGTCTCTCGGCTGCCGAGGTGATCATGACCGTGCTGCATGCCGGCGGAAAATTCGACGACAACTCTTACAAGGTCTCCGGTGGTCTTCACGGCGTCGGGGTGTCGGTGGTCAATGCCCTGTCTGAGCGTCTGGAGCTGACAATCCATCGCCAGGGCAAGCGATACGAGCAGGTTTACCGGCATGGTGTGCCGCAAAGCCCGTTGTCGGAAACCGGCAAGAGCGACAAGACCGGTACCCATATCCGCTTTCTGCCGAGCAAGGAAACCTTTACCGACACCGAGTTTCATTACGAGATTCTTGCCAAGCGATTGCGCGAGCTGAGTTTCCTGAATTCCGGGATCGCCATCAACATCGCCGATGAGCGGTCGGGCAAGAAGGACCTGTTCTGTTACGAAGGCGGCATTCGGTCATTCGTTCAGCATTTGAGCCAGAAGAAAAGCCCTCTTCACTCAAATACCCTTCATTTTCAACAAGATAGCGACGGAATGACGGTCGAGGCAGCGCTGCAGTGGACGGATGCCTACCAGGAAAGCGTCTACTGTTTTACCAACACGATTCCGCAGAAAGACGGCGGCACTCACCTGGCCGGGTTCCGCAGCGCCCTGACCCGGACGCTGAACAACTATATCGAAGAAGCGGGACTGGCCAAGAAATCCAAGGTTCAGACCACCGGTGACGACTGCCGGGAGGGATTGATCGCGGTCTTGTCGGTGAAGGTACCGGATCCGAAGTTCTCATCCCAGACCAAGGACAAACTGGTGTCCTCTGACGTCAAGACCGCGGTTGAAGCGGTGGTTGGCGAACAGATGCGAGATTTCCTGCTGGAAAATCCGGCCGATGCCAAGATCATCGTCGGCAAGATCATCGAGGCTGCCCGGGCCCGCGAGGCCGCTCGCAAGGCACGCGACATGACCCGCCGCAAGGGGGTGCTCGATATCGCCGGCCTGCCCGGCAAGTTGGCCGATTGCCAGGAAAAAGACCCGGCGTTGTCGGAGTTGTTCATCGTCGAGGGCGATTCGGCCGGTGGTTCGGCCAAGCAGGGCCGTGATCGCCATTTCCAGGCGATCCTGCCGCTCAAGGGCAAGATCCTGAATGTCGAGCGGGCGCGCTTTGACCGTATGCTGGGCTCGGCCGAGGTGGGCACGCTCATCACGGCGCTGGGCTGCGGTATTGGCAAGGAAGAGTACGATCCGGACAAGCTGCGTTATCACCGCATCATCATCATGACCGATGCCGATGTCGATGGCTCCCATATCCGGACTTTGCTGCTGACTTTTTTCTACCGTCAGATGCCCGAATTGATCGAACGTGGGCATATCTACATCGCCCAGCCGCCACTGTACAAGATCAAGCAGGGCAAGCAGGAGTGGTACCTCAAGGACGAAGCGGAGATGAACCGCTACATGCTTGAGCGAGCGATGGATGGTGCCCGGGTCTTTCCTCAGGGCGATGGACCGGCGATGGACGGCCGGGCGCTCGAAACCGTGCTGGCGAACTTTCAGCAGGCCCGCCAGGTCGCAGCCAGGCTGCGTCTACGCTACGACCATGATGTCATAGATCAACTTATTGATTTTGATGAGTTTTTACTGAACGACGACTTCGACGCCGAGGCCTGGAGTGAGGGATTTCGGGTGCGGCTGGAAAAATCGACGCCAGCCGGGGTCATCTGGCACCTGAAACCGCTCAGTGGCGGCGGCGTGGTGATCTCGCGCCATGCCCAGGGTGTGGTTCAGGACACCATTCTCGACGCGGCGTTTTTCCAGTCGCCCGAGTATCGTCACTTTGCCCGGGTCGGACGTGCGGTCGCCGACCTGTTCGGCCCCGATGCGCGCGTCGAACGCGGCAACCAGGCCCGTCCGATCAGTCGGTTCACCGACGCTTAT
>JBLRWT010000439.1:0-2594 GCA_047921095.1 Wenzhouxiangella sp.
GACGGCAGAACCTATCGAATCGTCAGCGACCACCTCGGCAGCCCACGCCTCGTCATCGACACCGTCACCGGCGAAGTCGCCCAGCAGATGGATTACGATGCCTTTGGCAACGTCCTCACCGACACGAATCCCGGCTTCCAGCCGTTTGGCTTCGCGGGCGGGCTGTACGATCCGGACACCGGCCTGGTGCGCTTCGGCGCCCGCGACTACGACCCCGAGACCGGGCGTTGGACGGCGAAGGATCCGATCGGGTTTGCGGGCGGGGATTCGAATCTATATGGGTATGTGCTAGGGGATCCAGTGAACTTGATCGATCCCACAGGCTTTATTTGCTTCGACTTCGACCAATTCGCGAACGATATTAGAGACAATCGGTTTGATTTGGAAGCAACCGCTGCAACATTGGGAGCGACATTAGGGGTTGGAACGCTGCCGAAGACGCCTTCTGAGCTAAGAGGGCTCGGGGTGCCAAAAAATCAGTTGAATCCTTTTACAAGCCAATTAAGCCGCCTCGCCGGAAGAACTGGCATTAGAGCGTCCTGATTAGCGTCGAACCTCAGCACGAAAAGTTGCACGCCTTGCGCAGAAGCCGCTCTGGACAAGGTTTGCAGGCCATCAGATCGGTGGCGAGTTGAGGTGCCATCTCGCGCAGCCAGAACCGTCGGTTGAAGCGGTAGGCCGCCTCGGCCAAATAACGGCGAGCATACTTCGCCTGACGGATGGCGTGGTAGACACCATCGAGCGCCCGCTTGAGGTTGGAAAGCAACACATTCACCCAGCGCGCGCCATCGACCTCCGTGGCGGCGCGACCGCCTTCGGTTTGCAACACGGTGTGCGCATGGCCAGCGATCTCGATTTGCCGAAAGCAGCCGAGGCCATCGGTGAATGCCTCGGCATCCGGTGCCAGACGCCGCTCGACCCAGTCGGCCAGCGAGGCGTTGTCGAAGGCGCGAACGGGCTCGATCACGGCAAAGGTTGGGTGCTGCAACTGGCCGTCCGTGCTGACGGCGATGACGAAGGCTTGTTTGTTCTCCGAGCCACGTCCGCGCTTGCCGCCGTTGCGCTCGCCACCCAGGTAGGCATCGTCGATCTGCACGAAGCCATTGAGTTTCCGGGATTTCTCCTGCTCGTCCATGGCCTGCATGATCTTGTGCTTCAGGCGCCAGGCGGTGCGGTAGCACACCCCCAGATGACGCTTGAGTTCCAGCGCCGCCAGGTTGGTCTTGGTCGAGGTCAGCAGGTAGATCGCCAGCATCCAGGTGGTCAATGGCAGTTTGGTCGAGGCCAGCAGGGTGCCGCTGATCAAGGTGGTCTGATGGTGGCAGGTGCGGCACTGATAGAGGATCTGCCCGCCCCGTCGGAAGCTGGAGCGATGGCGTCCGTCGCACATCGGGCATCGGAATCCGGACGGCCAGCGCCACCGGTACAGTGCTCGCCGGCACTTGGCCTCCGTGCCGTACAGATCAAGGAACTCCGGCAACGGCAGACCCTTCTGAAACTGGATCATGTTCATCGGCATGGGAGCGCTCCGCTGGTCCAAGGTGCTTCACCTTCACACCGGCATGTCTCAGATCATGCGACCCGCAACTGAGGTTCGGCGCTAATCAGGACGAGGTTTATCTGTCGCGCCATCCATCGCGCCATGGCTGTTGCTGTGTCGGCGCGCCAGATAAACGCTTATCGTTAGGCCGCACAACAAGGAGAATCGCGTGGACACCGCTAAGATCGCCTCAATGGTTGGCAAAGCTGCCCTTGGAGCTGTCGTTCCAGGCTACGTCGGCGCAATATATTCAGCCCTCGCGGATTCCCAGAAAGACGTCAAGACCGCGGAATCAGAGGGACTGGAGCACTTGCAGCTTGAAGCCAAGAAGCAGCGCATTGTTATGGAGTTTCAGGCGCATCAGGCACGCGTCGCCCAAGAGCTGGCAATTGCCGAGCGCATCGCTTCCTCGCACGAGGTCGAGATTGAGGAGTTTTACGATGGCTCCGGGAAAGGACAGGTAGGCTTGAAGGCTGACGGGGAGTCAGTTTCTGTTGGTGCAAGCGGTGAGGGCCGTCGAGTCACCAAGCGCATCATTCGATTCAGCGGCTTGGGCAACACTGTCGGATCCGAGGGTGCGGCCTAACCAATCGTTCAAGCGGACCTGCGCACCGCACCCGGCAACGCCGCCAATAATGTAGCATTGCCGGGTGCGGCACACAGGCCGCTTAACTCCGGCGTTAGGCGTCACGAGGAAAGCTCATGGGATGGCATAGAACAAGCAGGCTCTCCTCTTGGTTAGGTGAGTTGCGCCTGTTGTATCTCGCGGGCGTATACGTACTACTCGGTCTCTCGCTGATATGGTGCTTTGACGCAAGTGAAAGAAGCATTCGCCTTGTTGGTCTTGCCTTGCAGGTGCTAGGCATTGGAACGGTAATCTGGGGTATTTCGGCAACGCGAAAGCAATTTGGACATCCATCCGTCATTAACTTGCTGCTTTCGTGGCTTCATCGCTGCCCATTGATACGCCGAGGAGCCTACCTCCAACCCGAAGAGATCAGTATTGGCATGGCTGTGACAGGAGGCAGGCTAGTTTCAGTGTTCACACCGCACC
>JBLRWT010000440.1:0-2591 GCA_047921095.1 Wenzhouxiangella sp.
GCAACCACGGCGACCCCAGGGAACGAAACGACATCAGTCGCACACGCTCTGAGGCTCCACCGTCTACGTAGGAAATTAAGAACTCCTTCCTCCACTCACCGGGTTCCGGCGTTCACCTACGGTTTCTGACGGCAACCAGGCGAGACCGAAGCCCCGCCAGGCACCTTCAAAACAATTTCAACAGATCCTTCTGGACCTTTTCGCGATCAGATCTCGAGCGAGGCCTGATCAACGGTTATGCCGGGGCCCATGGTCGACGACAGGGTGACCTTCTTCAGGTACTGCCCCTTCGCCGACGCCGGCTTCGCCTTTCTCAAATCGTTGATCAAGGCCTCGA
The DNA here is from genome assembly GCA_047921095.1 of Wenzhouxiangella sp. Lineage (GTDB taxonomy): Bacteria > Pseudomonadota > Gammaproteobacteria > Xanthomonadales > Wenzhouxiangellaceae > Wenzhouxiangella. Next base: position 338 of record JBLRWT010000440.1, read on the forward strand.
TATTCTCCTTTATCTGACGGGCTTCGAAGCCGACTTGGCCAACGCTGCCGTGGACGATACCGCCGCGGTCGGCCCGGTACTGAATCTGACCGGATTTGGCATTCTTCACCGCAGTTTCCACGTCCGGCGTGACCGTGCCGGTTTTGGGGTTGGGCATCAGACCTCGCGGACCCAGGATCTTGCCCAACTGCCCGACGATGCGCATCGCATCCGGAGTGGCGATGACGACGTCGAAGTTCAACTCGCCGCCTTTGATCTGCTCGGCGAGGTCGTCGAAACCCACCACGTCAGCACCGGCGGCTGTTGCCTTGTCGGCAAGCTCGCCTTGGGCGAAAACCGCCACCCGCACCGTCTTACCGGTGCCGTGAGGCAACGTGGTCGCGCCGCGCACCGCCTGATCCGACTTACGCGGATCAACGCCGAGGTTGACCGCCACGTCGATGCTTTCCTTGAACTTGCTGGTAGCGAAGTCGGCCAGCAGCTTGACGGCTTCTTCGACCGGATACAGCTTGTCACCGTCCAGCTTTTCATCGATGGCGCGCCTGCGCCGAGTCATCTTCGCCATTTTACAGGCCCTCCACTTCGATACCGGAGCTGCGCGCGGTGCCGGCGATGGTGCGTACGGCGGCATCCAGGTCTGCCGCGGTCAGGTCGGGCATCTTGATCTTGGCGATCTCTTCGATCTGCTCGCGCGACAGCGTGGCAACCTTATCGGTGTGCGGGGTGGCGCTGCCCTTGCTGATCTTGGCCGCCTTACGCAGCAGAACGGCAGCCGGCGGCGTCTTGGTAATGAAGGTGAAGCTGCGATCGGCATATACGGTGATCACCACCGGCGTCGGCAACCCCTGCTCGATATTCTGCGTCTGCGCGTTGAACGCCTTGCAGAAATCCATGATGTTGACGCCGTGCTGACCCAGAGCGGGGCCTACCGGCGGGCTGGGGTTGGCCTGCCCCGCTGCCACCTGCAGCTTGACGTAGGCCGTAACTTTCTTCGCCATCGACTATCTCCTGGCGGGTTCGAACGTGAGCCGAATCGGCTGAACCGACCGACATCACTCCCCGTGTGTTTAATCCCACCCGCGGCGGGCAGATCCCGGGCTGGCGGCGGTTGCCGGCCACGCCCAACCCGATCTCAGCCTTTCTCTACCTGACCGAAATCGAGCTCTACGGGCGTGGAACGCCCGAAAATCGTCACCGCCACGTGGAGGCGGCTCTTGTCGTAATTCACCTCTTCGACGACACCATTGAAATCGTTGAACGGACCGTCGATCACGCGGACGACCTCGCCTGGCTCGAAGATGGTCTTCGGTGTGGCTTTTTCGCTTCCCGCCGCAACCCGGTCGAGGATGGCGTTGGCTTCCCGCTCGGACAGCGGGGCCGGCTGGTCGGCCTTGCCACCGATGAAACCCATGACTCGGGGTGTTTCTTTGACCAGGTGCCAGGTGTCATCGTTCAACTCCATGTGCACGAGAACGTATCCGGGAAAGAACTTGCGCTCACTGCGACGCTTCTGGCCGCCGCGCATCTCGACGACCTCCTCCGTCGGAACGAGGATTTCGCCGAAGTAATCTTCGAGCTGCGACAACTGCACCCGCTCACGCAACGCACGCGCCACGTTCTTTTCGAACCCGGAGTAGGCGTGCACTACGTACCACTTCTTAGACATCGCGATCGATTACCTTTGTTCGGCTATCCAATCAGCGCGGACACGATCCAGCTCAAACCGGAGTCCAGCAGCCAAAGAATCAGCGCAAAAATGAGCACCAGAACCAGCACTATGACGGTCGTCTGCACGGTCTCTTCGCGCTTCGGCCAAATCACCCGGCGTATCTCGCCACGGGCCTCTTTCATCAACGTCCAGATCGCGCTGCCCTTCTCGGTCTGCCCGGCAACGAAAACGGCTGCAGCGGCAAGAACGAGAAGGCCCATCACCCGAAACAGCAAAGGCTGGTACCCGAAGTACCAGTTGCCGAATATTCCGCCGCCGACAATTAACGCCACCACCACCCACTTGAGCGTGTCGAGCGGTGACTGCGCCGTTGTCTCTGTACCTGTACTCAAGACGTTTTTCCTGCTCGGCTGGCAGGCCAGGAGGGAATCGAACCCCCAACCTGCGGTTTTGGAGACCGCTGCTCTACCAATTGAGCTACTGGCCTGTATTCGCCTAAGTTACTCGATGATCTTCACGACCACGCCTGCGCCCACCGTGCGGCCGCCCTCGCGGATCGCAAAGCGCAGCCCGTCGTCCATCGCG
>JBLRWT010000441.1:0-2591 GCA_047921095.1 Wenzhouxiangella sp.
CTGGCAAGCACTGCGGCCATCGCACCCCCGGCGGAAAGACCGGCTACGTAGATGCGTTTTGCGTCAAGCTGGTAGGTGGTCACCAACTGACGAGTCAGTGCAGCGAGAATCGCCGGCTCACCCTGGTCGCGTTGCTGGTCACCACCGCGGAACCAGTTCCAGCAACGATTCTGATTGCGCTCGACCGATTGGGCTGGCCAGGCGACGACGTAGCCTTGCTCGACCGCAAGCTCATTCATGCGCGTGCCGCGGGCAAAGTCGTCCGGCGTCTGCGTGCAGCCATGCAGCATCAGCAGCAAGGGGGCGCCGGCCGTATCGAGGCCTGGCGGGATATACAGCTTGTAATGCAGTTGACCGGCGTCACAGATGAAATGGTGCTGTTGGAAGTCTCCTTCCCCGGTCGCGTAGTCATCAATCCAGGTCGGCGCCAGGCCCGTGTGGCTCCGGAGCGGGTTCGCTGCAGCCCGTGGCCAGATGCGCGACCACGGCTTCGTCGAACCGCGTTTGGCGCCTGTATCGTCCGGGACGTCGGGGGCATTGTCATCGTCGACCACAAAGAATTCACCGTCGATATAGTCGCCCGCATCATTGGCAACACAATCGCCCGGCGCGTCCGAATGGGCCCGACTGTCCGGGGGCGACGGTGGAGAGCCCGGGTTGGCGAAACCGCCCAGGGCCTGCTGTATGGTGCGTGTCGCGGCCTGCAGATCTCCAGCCTGAGTCAGCCGTAGCGCTTGCTGCATGGGGTTATCAAATTTCATCGAGAATCCTCTCTAGTGAATGCGATCAGCCAATGCCGCCTTGACCTTCGAGCTCGCCTGCAATACCCCGAGCACGGCAATTGATTCGATCGTCTCCAAAGCCAGTTCGGGTGTGACATCCTCAGCGATACGCACCAGGCCGAGCGCCCGGATTCGCAGGCACTGCCCCGCATCGCGCGCGGCCTCCAGTTCGCGTCGACCATAGTCCTGCAAGCCAACAATCAACGTACGGCGGGCAACCGTGTGGCGCAATGCCTCGCCATGGGTGGCGAGCTGATTGCGAATGGCAGTACGAATCAGATCACTGCGATTGGAGTAAAACCCTTCCTGCACCAGCAGGTCGATCTGCCCCAGGTCAACGACCCCGAGATTGATGGTGATCTTCTCGCTGTCGGCAACAGCGCGCGACTGATGGGACATGAAAACAGAATCCTTCGGAGGCCATAAACCATCCTAGCACCATCCACATGGATGGTCTACAGCAATATTCACCAGCCAGGACGCATCGCATGCTCGCCGCCACCACAGGGGCAGCACGCTGCCTGCCCCGATCCCGGGATCGACGGAACGATAGACCGAGCCGGCCTCCGCTACAATGTAGCGGTTTGACTCACTGGAGAGACGATGTTGCGGCTGGAAACGCAGATCAACCGCAAGGATGCTGATTTTGGCGAGCGGTCCGGACATCACCGGGGCCTGGCCGAAGAGCTCAGGACCCGACTGGCCGAGACGGCCCTGGGCGGGCCGGAGCGATCGCGTCAGAAGCACCTGGACCGAGGCAAACTGTTGCCGCGGGAGCGGGTTCGCACGCTGCTCGATCCGGGCAGTCCGTTTCTCGAGATCTCGCCGCTGGCGGCCAATGGCATGTATGACGATGCCGCGCCAGGTGCCGGGCTGATCACGGGGATTGGGCGGGTCGCAGGCGTCGAATGTCTGGTGCTGGCCAACGACGCCACCGTCAAGGGCGGCACTTATTACCCGATGACGGTCAAGAAACACCTGCGAGCCCAGGAAGTCGCGCTGGAAAATCACCTGCCCTGCATCTACCTGGTCGACTCGGGCGGGGCATTTCTGCCCTTGCAGGACGAGGTCTTCCCGGACCGCGACCATTTCGGACGGATTTTTTATAACCAGGCACGGCTGTCATCGAAAAACATCCCGCAGATTGCCGTGGTCATGGGTTCCTGCACTGCCGGCGGGGCCTACGTACCGGCGATGTGCGATGAGGCCATCATCGTGCGCGAACAGGGTACGATCTTTCTTGGCGGCCCGCCGCTGGTCAAGGCTGCGACCGGTGAAGAAGTGGACGCAGAAACCCTGGGCGGCGCCGATACCCATACCCGCCTGTCGGGTGTGGCCGATCATTTCGCCGAGAACGACACCCACGCCCTGGCCATTGCGCGGGAGCTGGTGGCTCATCTGAATCGGCCGGCAGCCCCCGTCTCGGCGCAAGAGCAAGTCAAGGAGCCGGTCTTTCCGGCCGAGGACATCTACGGCATCCTGCCGGCAGACACCCGCTATCCATACGATGTGCGCGAGGTCATCGCCCGCCTGGTCGACGGTTCGGAATTCGACGAGTTCAAGGCCCGCTACGGCACGACGCTGGTATGCGGTTTCGCCAGCATCCACGGCTATCCCGTCGGCATCGTGGCCAACAACGGCATCCTGTTTTCCGAGTCGGCTCTTAAAGGTGCACACTTCATTCAGTTGTGCAACCAGCGCAATATCCCGCTGGTGTTTCTGCAAAACATCACCGGCTTCATGGTCGGCAAGAAGTACGAGCAGGCCGGGATCGCCAAGGACGGTGCCAAGATGGTCACGGCGGTGGCC
>JBLRWT010000442.1:0-2581 GCA_047921095.1 Wenzhouxiangella sp.
ACTCGAACTCCCACATCCTTACGGATACTAGCGGGTAGGGAGGCTCCGCCTTCGCTCACGAACGCTGGCGCGTTCTAACGCTGCGGCTCCGCAGATTTGTTGAGTCGCTTCAGGTGCTGAGGCTGGGAGGTCTTTCTTTGAATGGTGCCCAGGGGGAGACTCGAACTCCCACATCCTTACGGATACTAGCGAATAAGGTGGCTCCGCCTTCGCTCACGAACGCTACGCGTTCTACCGCTGCGGCTACGCAGATTTGTATATGCGCTTCAGGTGCTCAAGGCTCAGGGGTATTTCAATGATGGTGCCCAGGGGGAGACTCGAACTCCCACATCCTTACGGATACTAGCGGGTAGGGAGGCTCCGCCTTCGCTCACGAACGCTGGCGCGTTCTACCGCTGCGGCTCCGCATATTTGTATATGCGCTTCAGGTGCTGAGGCTGGATTACTGAGGAATTAATGGTGCCCAGGGGGAGACTCGAACTCCCACATCCTTACGGATACTAGCACCTGAAGCTAGCGCGTCTACCAATTCCGCCACCTGGGCAAGGTGTTGGGGTGCTGATGAATCAGCAGCCGCGCATTATAAGCGGGGATGGGGGATTTGTCAGCATTTGGGCAGAAAAAAACCGGCCGGACTCATTTGAATCCGACCGGTTCTCCTCTGATTAGGTGTGGCCGAGGCAAGGGGGGAACCTCGGCCACGAACCGGATAGGGGAAGGGGGGAACCCCACTCCGGAAGTTAAGATTCTAAGTGCCTGACCGCAGGTGTCAAGCGAAAGTAGTCATTTTCTAGATACAAATCACATAAATTCCCGGAATCGAGGTTTGCAGGCCTCTTTCGAGACGTCCAAGGGGGCAAAACATCACACTGCGGCGTTATACTTCACGTGCTTGCATACCCCGAATTCAACGATCCCGCTTTTACGGAGGAAGTAGTCCCCCATGGACTTTCGACTGACAGAAGAACAACAGATGATTCAGGCGGCGGCGCGAGACTTCGCCCGCACTGAAATTGCGCCGATTGCCGCCCAGTTCGACGCTTCCGGCGAATTCCCTCTTGCAACCATTCGCAAGATGGGTGAGTTGGGGCTGATGGGGATCGAGGTGCCTGAGGCCTATGGTGGCGCCGGTCTGGACACGGTGGGATATGCCCTGGCGATGATCGAGATCAGCGCGGCCGATGCGGCCCACGGTACGATCATGTCGGTCAATAACTCTCTGTTTTGTAATGGTATTCTCAAATACGGCAGCGAGGAGCAGAAGCAGAAGTACGTGCGGGCCATCGCTACCGGCGAGGAAATTGGCGCTTACGCGCTGACCGAGCCCCAATCGGGGTCGGACGCATCGACCATGCGGTCGCGCGCCGTGCTGTCTGACGACGGCAGCCATTACACGATCAATGCGCGCAAGTCCTGGATCACCTCGGGGCCTGTTTCCCGTTACGTGGTGCTGTTCGCCTCGACCAACCCGGAGGCTGGCGCGCGCGGCATATCGGCGTTTCTCATTGACGCCGAAAAGGCCGGATTTCACCGGGGCAAGGCGGAGCCCAAGCTGGGCATCCGCGCTTCGGCCACCTGCGAGATCGAGTTGACCGATTACCGCTGTTCGGTGGATGACCGACTGGGCGGGGAGGGTGAAGGGTTCAAGATCGCCATGAGCGTCCTGGACGCCGGCCGGATCGGTATCGCGGCCCAGGCGGTGGGTATTGCACAGGCGGCTTACGACGCGAGCCTGTCCTATGCCCGCGAACGCAAGGCCTTTGGCAAGGAGATCGGCACGTTCCAGATGATCCAGTCCAAGATTGCGGATATGAAAACCAGGCTGGAGGCATCACGTCTGCTGACTTTGCGCGCGGCCTGGGCGAAGATCCAGGCTCAGGAAACCGGCGCCCGGTTCACGGTCGACGGCTCCATGGCCAAGCTGTTTTCATCCGAAGCGGCGATGTGGATTGCGCACCAGGCGGTGCAACTGCACGGCGGGATGGGTTACAGCAAGGAGATGCCGGTCGAGCGCTATTTCCGAGACGCCAAGATCACCGAAATCTACGAGGGGACCAGCGAGATCCAGAGATTGGTCATCGCACGCTCCGAGACCGGCTTGCGTTAGCAGTGGTCAGCATTCAGCCACCAGCGCCAGGCTGGATGGTGTTGTCAAATCTCAGGCCTTGAAATGAACAGTTCCGAAGAACAGCGAAAGAGCAATTACCTGGAGTCCATCGAGTCACGTATCCGCGAGGATGGCGGCAACGACAAGGCGGTCGATTTTGCCCGGCAGTTACTGCAGCGAATCCCGTCGCCGGAACTGCAGTCGGCCGATGTTTCGGAGCACGCTGCACTGGCGCGGGATTTCTTCGAATTTGTCCAACAGCGCCGTCGTCATGAAGTCAAGATTCGTACGGTCAACCCGGAACGTGAGCGCGATGGCTGGGAAAGCAGCCACACGATTCTTGAAATCATCAACGATGACATGCCGTTCCTGGTCGATTCGGTGGTGCTGGTCCTTTCAGAACTGGGCCTGTCAGCCCACCTGATCATTCACCCGGTGATGCGGGTTCGACGGGATGAGGGTGGCAACTGGCTG
>JBLRWT010000443.1:0-2578 GCA_047921095.1 Wenzhouxiangella sp.
CAGCGTATCTTCGAACACTGCGAGCTTGCGCCCGCCGATCTCGAAGCCGAACACCACCGTTTTGGGGTGGATGCTCAGGTCGCGCTGGGAGACCGGAAACACCACCCGTTCACTTTCGTCGTACTCGGCGTAGCGGCGTGAGTCACCGTAGTCGCGGTCGAAGCCGGTGTCGGTTGACAGCACCAGGGTGTCTGGGTGGGCTTTCCGCCAGGTCGCCCAGTCGGTCATGGTCATTGGCAGCATGGTCAGCTGCGTGCTGTCAAGCGACACCCACCTTTACGCATTAAGGCGACACCTACTTTTACGCACCCGGGGCAGGGATTTCAGGGTTTGCTGATATTCAATTCTCCTTCAGTTGGCTCGGGCGCCGAGCGTCTGTTCCAAATCCCGAAGCCGGTAGCTGCGGCCCTTGATGTTGATGACGTGGGCGTTGTGCAGCAGCCGGTCGAGAATGGCCGCGGTCAGCGCTTCGTCCCCGGCCAGAAGCTCGCTCCAGTCGCGCACGCTCTTGTTGGTCGTGATCAGGATCGAGCCTCGGCCATAGCGGTAGGTCACCAGCCGGAAGAACAGGCTGGCCTCGGCCCGGTCCATGGGCTCGAAGCCCAGCTCGTCGATGATCAGGAGCGCGGTGTTCAGGTACTTCTTGCGCCGCAGCCGGCTCGGTGCCAGCTCGGCGTCGGCCTTGAGCGCGACCAGCAGTTCGTCGAAGCGGTAGAACTGGGCCGAGAAGCCCTGTTCGATGGCCTTGACGCCCAGCCCAACGGCCAGATGGGTTTTGCCGACCCCGGGCGGGCCCTGGATCAGCAAGGTCTCGGCGGCCTTGATCCAGGCACCGGTAGCCAGCGTCTCGATGCGCGAGCGCTCCACGGCCGGCTGGAAGGCAAAGTCGAAGTCGGCCAGGGTCTGGCCCGTGGGCAGGTTCGACAGCTTGAGCTGGGTCTTGACCCGGCGATCTTCGCGCGCGGCCAGCTCAACATCGAGCAGCCGGTCGAGAAAAGCCTGCGGGACAACCGACTGCTTGACCGCTGTGCTGACGGCCCCGGGCAGCGCCTCGGCGGCATAGGTCAGGCCCAGCCGTTCGAGCCGTTCGCAGCTGCGATCGACATCGAGCTTGGGCCGGGCGCTCATCGGGCCACCTCGGCGAGTTCGGCATACAGATCCAGCGGTCGGTGCTCGACCGGGATCGCGGCCAGCTCGGCAAGTTTGCGCCCCATCTTGCCCAGCGGCATCGGGGCGATCACCCGGTCGGTCGAGGGGCCCTCGTAATGATCGGGATCGAGCACCAGACGGGTGCGGGTCTGGCGCGGGTGCTCGGTAATCACGCCGGCGCCGGCCAGGATCTGGACGGTGTGGCAGCAACCGCGGACTTCGACCGCTTGGCCGACCCATTGAAACGGCACCGAGTACTGCCGGCCTTCGAAGCTGACCAGGCAATCGGCCGAGACCGTGCGCGTGACGGCCATATCGAACGGTTCGGGCAAAAGTGGCACCGGGGCCAGGTGCTTGCGTTCGGCCTGCCAGCTCTCATGGACGCTCAAGCCGGTGGCCGGGCAACGCCGGCGGCGGATGGCTTGGTCGATCCGCTCGTCGGTAAAGATCTGCAACTCCTCGAGGCTGTCCCAGGCACGCCGGGTAATGTCCAGGCCGCTGCGGCCAGTGCGCACCAGCCGTTCGACCTTGCCCTTGTGGGCCGGCGAGAACGGCAGGCAGGCATCGACATGGAAGCGCAGCGTGGTCGCGTAGCGCCGATAGGTGGCGTTGATCTGGCCCCACGGGCCGGCGCCGTGGCCGACGGCGGTCTTGGTGTTGTCGACCCGCAAGACCGCGGGAATGCCGCCGATGCGCTCGAAAGCTCGGTTGTGGCACCACAGCCAGCTCAACTGGTCCTGGCTGAACGACCAGATCACCGCCGGGCGGCGCGAGTGCGACAGGGCCAGATGAAAGCCCTGCAGGTCCACCCGCTGCCCTGCGATCAGCATGTTCGGCCAGGTCCCCCAGTCGACCTGGCCTTGGGCGCCTGGCGGGGTCTCGACTCGGCGCCGGGCGCGCTGGCGCGGCGGCGGGTAATGTGCAGCGACATAGCGCTGGACCGAGCGCAGACTGCCGGAGTAGTCGTGCTCGCCGACCAGCCACTCGTGCAGATCGGCGAGGTTGACGGCCGCCTGGCGCAAACGCCGGTCCGACAGCCAGAAATCGATCGGCCCGGCCCAATCGGCTGCCTTGTGGCGCTGCCGGCTGCGGCCATCGACGGCGCCGGAATGGATGCGGCGCAGGTGATAGCGGACGTTGCCCTCGGTCATGTCCAGCTGCCGGGCGATGGACCGCTTGGGCGTGCCCTTGCGGGCCAGAGTCTTGATGGTCATACGTACCTCCTCGGTGGTCATCGGTACGCCGCTCCCTGCAGTGGACAGGAAGCCAGCGTAAATCACCCCGAGGTGCGTAAATCTGGGTGTCGCCTTACGGGTAGGTTACTTCGTCGCTCTACACCGACTCGCGCGACAAGGAAATCGAGCGGTTGAAAACGACCAATGCCCGACTCGAGCGACGCGCGTATGTCGCCGAGCAGCTCGTCGATCTG
>JBLRWT010000444.1:0-2577 GCA_047921095.1 Wenzhouxiangella sp.
GGTGGTTGGAGATGTTGGTACGAATCTCCTCGATGCCATCGAGACGCTCGAGTGAATCCCTGACCAGGCCGGCGCAATGATCCGAACCCATGCCCGGCACGGTCAGGCGCACGGGCGCTGCGGAATCATCACCGGAAACGGAATTGACCTCATAGCCGGCCTTCTCCACCGCCCGGCGGATGTCTCCTGGTCCGACCGAGTCAGGGTCAAATGCCACCCGGGCCTTGTGGCTGGAAATGCTGGTGTTGATCGACTCGATGCCATCGAGGCGCTCGATCGACTCGCGAACGATGCCGGCACAATGGTCTGAACCCATGCCGGGCACGACAAGCGTGACTAAGCGATTGCTTGATGAGTGATTGGTGGATTCGTTCATTTCGGCTTCCTTGAACTTGCTGATGAGGCGGGCTGCACGGCGACCACCGCTTCGATGATGGGACAGTCACGGACTGTTCCATGACCGGAGCAGGCGGTGACCAGTCCGGCCAGCACCTCCCGTGCTTGTTGCATTTCGGCCAGTCGGCGATCCATGCGTCCATAGGTTACACCCTGGAGCCGGGGTCAAGCCCACAATTACCGTGCCGGATAATGGTTGTACACGCTGGCATTGCCCTGATTGTCGATCAGGTGAACGTCGTAGGCCTGGCGGCGGTCGCCCTGTTCCATCCCGGGTGAACCGATCGGCATGCCGGGCACGGTCAGGCCGCGGGCGTCGGGGCGTTGTGCCAGCAGGCGATGAATATCGTCGAAAGGGACATGGCCCTCGATGAAGTAGCCGGCGATCTTCGCCGTATGGCACGAACCCATGGCAACGGGTACACCCAGAGCTTCCTTGATTGGATGCAGTGATTCCACATCATGCATTTCGACATCGAAGCCGGCCTCGATGGCCTGCTCGGCCCACAGGGTGCAGCAGCCACACCACGGCGTCTTGTAGACGGTCATGGTCTCGTCGACGACGGGTTGTTCTGCCTCGACGCCGGCAGCCTTTTCGGTGGCTGCCGCGCCCGCCGTGTTCGCGGCCTCGTCGTCAGGTGGCGCACAGGCTGCCAGCAGCAGAGCGGCCAGAATGATGGCGGCCAGATTAGTGATGGTGTGTGTGGTCATGGTCATGCTCCTCGTCATCGTATTTGGTTTGGTCATGATCATGATGATCGTGCTCATGATCATGTTCGTGTTCATGCTCGTGTTCGTCATCATGGTGATGGTGGTGATGTTCCACTCCGGCCTCGCGTGCCGCCGCCAGCAGATCGCCGTAATCAGCATCGGCAAAATCCGGGAAGCGGGTAATCAGGGCGATCAGCGGCCACAATTCATCGTCGCTGTGGGTTAGGCCCCAGGCCGGCATGCCGGTCATGCGAATGCCGTGCTTGGTGACCCAGAACAGCTCGGCAGGCGTGCGCTCACCCACGGCATCTGCCAGGTCCGGTGGTGGTGGATTCAGGCCCCGGGCCATGGCCGTGGATGAGCCACCTGGCGGTGTATGGCAGACGGCACACATGTCCTCATAACCGATGATCGCTTCGAACATTTCCAGTTCATCGATCAGTTCCGGCCGTCGTGGTTCAACGCCCCGGGCCTGGCGGTTCACGGAATTCTCGCGCACGGCGCCAAGAATGCGATCAGTGATCGGCCAGTGCGCCTCGTCGGCAGCGATATTCAAGCGCCCCGACAGGGCGATGGCCCAGAAGGCCAGACAGGCGACAACAAAAAGGATCAGAAGGATAATCGTGGCGTGTTTGAGAAAATTCATGAAAAGCCTCCTTTCGTGGGTGTCTTTTCGCAGCAATCGCGATCCGCCTCCGTGATCATCCGCCGGCCGGGGAACTCAAGGTGGTCAGAGTCCCGGTCGCCACCACGATGGCCACGACCAATCCGATCTCCAGCGCGATGCTGCGCCGCAGGCGTTCCGATGCCAGCGTATCACCCCGCTCGAATGCCGGTGCCAGGCGCCATTTGTTGCCGGCCGCCAGCGCCAGCAGTCCTGCGACGATCATGATCTTGGCCAGCAGAAACTGTCCGTAGGACGTCATGAACAGCGATCCAAGCCCCTCGAGCAGGAGCACGGTCAGAATCAAACCGCTGAGCAGGAGGACCCCGACCGCCAGCGCTGCGATACGGCCGAAGCGGGCCAGGATGGCGGTGGCCTCACTGGGGCCGGCAGGCAGCCGGGTCAATCGATACAGGGGCCATAGTGAGCCGACCCAGAATGCTGCGGCAAGCAGATGCGCTACCAGCAAACTGCTCATCAGCACGCGTGGCTCTCCCGTTGTATGGCCCACTTGCACGAAGGCCAGTGCAACCAGCACGACGCCCACCAGGCTTATACCGTAGCCGAGTCCGGGAAGCGGGCGGTTCAACGGCACGATGGCCTGAACCAGGATCAGGCCACCCAGGGCCATGGTGAGGCGGGTGCCAGGTGAGCCCTCGAATACAATGCCCAGCAGGATCGGGTCAAGCGCCGAGTCGATGTTGCCGCCACCAAGGTACCCGGCCTGCAGCGGCCACTGCAGCAGCAGTAGCGCAATACCGGTCCAGGCCGCGATGACCCCCGTTTTGAAGACCGCCTGGCGCTCC
>JBLRWT010000445.1:0-2572 GCA_047921095.1 Wenzhouxiangella sp.
GGTCGATGCGGCCGCGCTCGCGGCCGTCCAGTTGGTGTGGATCGAACCTGCCGACTCGCCCAGCCAGAGCGTTGCCAAGGCACTTGCGGCGGCTGACCGCACCCGCCCCGTACTGCTTGCCACCGGCGACCATCCGCTATTGAGCCATCAATGGGTCGACCAACTTCTTGCTGCGGACTCGGGCGCCGATCTCCAGGTTGGGCTGGTAGACTGGAACGCCGTGATGCAGCGTTTTCCAGGCAGTCGACGTACCCGTTATCGTTTCAGTGATCGATCGATTTGCGGGACCAATCTTTTTGTTTTCCGGTCCGAAAAGGCAGATGTCGTGATCGGCCGCTGGCGGCAGGTCGAACAGGATCGCAAACGGCCCTGGCGCATCGTATCGCTGCTCGGCTGGACCAATCTTGCCCGTTACCTGGCAGGTAGGCTCAGTCTGGACGAAGCCTTTGATGCGCTGTCGGTTCGTCTCAAGGTGACGGTCGGTCCGACCCTGCTGAATGACCCCTTGAGCGCCGTGGACGTGGATTCGGCGGCGGACCTGGAACTGGTCGGGCAGGTCATCGAGGAACGAGAACGCTCATGTTGATCATCGAACGTTACCTGGCCAGTGAAATTCTGCGGCCGGTACTGGGGGTGTTTGTTTTCCTGGTGGTCGTCGTATTGGTGTTCTATGCCAGCCAGTTGCTGGGCCGTGCGGCGATGGACGGCTTGCCCATGGATACGGTCGGGCGCCTGGCTCTCCTGCGCCTCGGGTTGTTTCTGGATGTGCTGCTGCCGATCGCCCTGCTGTTGGGTATCGTCATGGGCCTGGGGCGTCTGCAGTCGGCCCATGAGGTCGTGGCCCTCGCCGCGGTCGGTGCCGGACGGCGGCGAATACTGAGCGCACTGGGTTTCTGGGTCTTGCTGCTGGCCCTGCTGGTAGCTGCGCTGTCGATGATCTTCAGGCCGTGGGCCTACTCGACGCTTTACCAGCTTGAGCGCGAAATGGCCGCTGAACTGAACCTGGAGCGCGTTGAGCCAGGACGTTTCATGGTCGGAGACCAGCAATGGCTGATCTATGCAGAGGGACGCAGTGCCGGCGGACTTGACCAGGTCATGGTCCATCAGAGGCTGGACGATCTCAGCGGGGTTCTGCGTGCTCAGCGCCTGGAGCAGCAGGATGATGGCGATGGGATCATTCGCCTGGTCTTTACCGGCGATGTACACAGTTACCGGATCGAGACGCAAGGTGAAAGCGACCTGATTGGACGTTTTGACCGATTCGACGTCTTGTTTCAGGCTCGTCCGCCACCGCAGCGTGCAAAGATCAGACGGGCGATGAGCACCCTGGCGCTTGCCGAAAGCGATGTGCCGATCGAGGTCGCGGAGCTTCACTGGCGCCTGATCAGTCCAGTGTCGGTGCTTGTGCTTGCCCTGGCGGCCGTTGCCATGAGTCGGATCAATCCGAGGCTGGGCCAGTCGGCGCGAGTGTTGTCAGCCAGCGTGGTCGGCACGCTGTACTTCAGTTTTCTCGGGATGCTCATCAACTGGCTTGAGCGTGGCGCCATCGAGCCGTGGCCAGGTGTTTTTTATGCGCCGCTGGCGGTGCTGGCTGTGCTGATGATTCGATACTGGCTGGTCCAGCGTGGCCCGGGAGCGCCACTGTGAGGATCCTGGCGGGCTATATCATCGGTCGGCTGCTGGCAGCTTACCTGGTGGCGGCCATCGCCATAGGTGCGTTGCTGTGGCTATTGGAGATGCTGCAATTGCTGGAGGCGGGGATTGCAGGGTCGATGGACCTGCTGCTGGCCGCGGTACAGGCGGCGATGGCCGTGCCGGAGGCCCTGGTCGACCTTTTGCCCGTGATCACGGTTCTGGCGACCGCTGCGGCAATGAGTGGCCTGCAGGCCAAGAACGAGCTGACAGTGATGAGATCGGCCGGTGTTTCGATCTGGCGCCTGACCTCGATTGCGCTGATTCCCGGTTTCGCTATCGCCCTGATGGCTCTGGCGGCATTGCAGTGGGTGACCCCCATGGTTCACCAGGGTCCGGACCGGATCATGGGCGCGACATTGGGTGAAAGCAGCCTCTGGCACCCGTGGCACGGGCTTTGGGTGCGGCAGGGTAATGAATTTCTTAACGTCCAAAGCCTCCACCTTGGCCGTATCCCAACGGAAATCAACCTCTACGTGTTTGGCGAGGAGGGAGGATTGCTGCGCCATGTACAGGCCGACCAGGCCATGATCGAGCCGGATGCGCGCTGGCGCCTGGAAGGAGTCAAGGTTCGTGATTTTGACCATCTGGACGAGACTTACTTCGACGAACGCCATTCGCTGCTGTGGGATTCATTCTTGAGCGTGCGCGAGCTTGAACTGCTGCTCAGCCCGCCGGCCAGCCTCCCGTTGCTCGATCTATGGCAATACGTCGCCGGCCTCAAGCAGCGTGGCCAGGATGTGGCCGAGTTCGAGATGGTCCTGTGGCGACGCCTGGCGCTGCCGTTGTCCTGCCTGGGTATGGTCCTGGCAGCCATGGCGACAGCGGCCGTGCCGCTCCGAAGCCGGGCCGTGAGCGTCAGAGTCGTGGCCGCCTTGAC
>JBLRWT010000446.1:0-2570 GCA_047921095.1 Wenzhouxiangella sp.
AGGTTTTGATATAGCTGGGCAGTGGCTGAGATAGGTACATAATCAGGAAGGTTTTTTGTATTTGCTCCGCGACAGCGGGTTCGGTACGGACTCGGACACTCTGTGCGAAGTTATTCAGAGTGTGCATACCGTTCAGTTGACAAGATTCTTGCAGGCATCGAGCAGCATGGCCTCGGAGGCCAGAACCAGGTTGGCTGCATCTCCGAGCGGAATATAGCAGTCAGCGCCCGTGACACGTTTGATCGATTTGCCGCCCTGGCCACGATCAACCAGGGCAGCCAGCACGGCTTCGCCGATGCCGCCATCAGGTCGGCCTTCGTCAAATACAACAATGGCGGAGCACTCGCCGGCATGCCGGGCAATGGTCGTCGTGTCCAGTGGCTTGAGCCAGCGTAAATCCATTACCCGAACATTGATCTTGCACTCCTGTCCCAGCTTGAGCGCTGATCGCAACGCCATTGGCACCCCGTTGCCGTAACTGATGATCAGCAGATCGGCCGCTTCGGGCGCATAGACCCTGGGTTCCCATGGCGCCAGCGACTCACCCGGCGCCGGATAGGCGAAACACCACTGGTTATCGTCTTTTTCGTACAGGTCCTTGGTCATGTACAGCGCAATCGGCTCCAGGAAGGCGCAAACGCGGCCATCCACCCGAGCCAATGACATCATGGTGCGAAGCATGTTGACCGCATCGTCGCCGCGCGATGGGCAACCGATGACAAGGCCTGGGATGTCACGCAACGCGGTGATGGAATTGTCATTGTGGAAATGACCGCCGAAACCACGCTGGTAACCGAGACTGGCAATCCGCATGACCATGGGATTGCGAAATTGACCATTGGAGAAGAACTGCAATGAACAGGCTTCGCCCCGAATCTGGTCGCAGGCGTTGTGGAAGTAGGCCAGGTACTGGATCTCGGGAATCGGCAGATAGCCCATGGCGCCAAATCCCTGGGCCAGCCCCAGGATGCTGGTTTCGTCCAACAGGGTGTTGAACACCCGACTGCGCCCGAATCGCTCCCACAGGCCGCGGGTCACGGTATAGACGCCGCCTTTTCTGGCAACGTCTTCACCGAATAACAGGGCTTCGGGATACTTGACCATCAGGTCAGCCAGTGCGCGATTGATCTGCACGGCCAGGTGACGAGGTGGCTGATTCTCAGGTAGCAAGCGCTCGTTCCCGAACGCATTGATACGCTGTTCTGACGACGCCACACGGCTGGCTTCCGCCTCGACAGCCTCGTTTGAGTACGGAGCCAGCGGGGCGATCACCTCATCGAGCGTGGTCAGACGCGCGCTGCCATCGGCGATATCGGCTTGACCGAGGCAAAGCTGACGCAGCTGTTCGTAGCGCTCTTGGATCACCGCGGGGCTCATCAGGCCGCGCACCACGACCAGCTCGGCCGAGCGCAGCAGGGGATCCAGCGCTTCGGCAGCTTCAAGTTCGTGCTGTGGCCGGTACTCGATTTCAAAATCAGTGCCTGCATGACCCATCAGGCGCGTGGTTTTCAGGTGCAGAAAGACAGGGCGTCGCCGCTGGCGACAATGATCGACAGCCTCCGACACCGGCCCGAAGCCAGCGGCAAGGTCGAGACCATCGGCATAGTGATATTCCAGCCCATGGCGTCCGGCAATGCTGTCACGAACCCACCGACTCGGTGTCGGCACAGAAATCCCGATGCCGTTGTCCTCACACACCATCAGCACGGGCAACGGCAGATTCTGATGCCGTGTCCAGGCGCAGGTATTCAACGCCGCCTGGGCCGTGGCGTGGTTGAGGCTGGCATCGCCAAAGCTGCAGATCACGATGCTGTCGTCCGGCACCGGCAGGCTCTTGGTGGCCGAACTGCGGCGGGCGATTGCCAGGGCTGTACCCACTGCCTTTGGCAGGTGCGAAGCGATGGTCGAGGTCTGCGGCAGCACCCAGAGCGGCTTGCTTCCCCAGACCTTGTGTCGGCCGCCCGAAATGGGATCGGATCTGGAGGCTGCAAAAGACAGGCAGGTATCGCCAATGAAATCCATGCCATCGAGCTTGCGATAGCGCTCGGCCATGAATCCGCCCGAGCGATAATGCAAAAAGGCCGGGTCGGTGTGTCGCGTCAGGCGCCCGACCATGGCGTTGCCTTCGTGCCCGGACGAGCCAATGGTATAGAAAACCTTGTTTTCCAGCCGCTTGACCCTCGCCATCAGGTCGATCTGGCGTGAAATCATCTGACTGTCGAACAAGGCCATCAGGTCAGCATCCGGGATGCCGTCGGCATTCCTTGGCGTAACGGTACCTGCAGCCAGACCATCCAGGTGGGCCAGAAACGCTTGATCAACCACTTCAGCGCGATTGATCTGCCGCGCGCTCCCTCGGCCAGCCGGTTCCGGTCTCTTCACACCTGCCTCCTCGCGCCTGTCACCGATCCCTAAAACGCATTCAGCCCAGTCAGTTCACGCCCGACGACCAGCTGATGAATGGTTTCGGTCCCTTCGTAGGTGATGACCGATTCCAGGTTGAGCGCATGACGGATCGCAACATACTCCAGAGTGATCCCGGATCCACCGAGCAGGTCACGACAATCCCG
>JBLRWT010000447.1:0-2551 GCA_047921095.1 Wenzhouxiangella sp.
CTGGCCGACGGCACGCTGCTGATTGCCGACCAGGTCCATGGCCTGGTGGCGCTGGACCCGGCAGGTGGGAAGCGACCCTTCGGCGATTTCGCCTCAGCCGGCTATGTGCATGAACCGCCTGAGCGCAGCGCCGGGCCGAACGGCGTGGCGCTGGAGCCAAACGGGGGTCACCTGCTGGTCGCTGACATCTTTACCGGCGCGATCTACCGGGTGCATACCGGCACCGAGCACGTCGAGCGCATTTTCCAGCACGAGTTTGGCGTCAATTCGGCTCGTCGCGACCGTCTCGGCGCCCTCTGGTTTACTCAGTCGACGGAAAACAGCGGGCCGGACTCCGAGGCCAGAATGTTCGCTGCCGTTGATCTGAAGCCCCTGGACGGCGCGCTGTTTCGTCTTGCCCCGACCGATGATCACGAACCATACCCCGACTTGCAGCGCAAGGACTCAGGACTGGATTTTGCCAATGGCCTGGCTATCGACGAGGCTCGCGGTCAACTGTACGTTGCTGAAACCATGGCAAACCGGATCATCGGCTATCGCCTGTCAGTGCCCACCGGTCGCTTGTCGGATCGTCGCGTGATCGCCAATGTCCCGAGCCCCGACAATATCGAGCTGGACGCATCCGGCCGCTTGTGGGTTGCCTCGCCGATCACCAACGCGCTGCTGGTCGTTGATCCCGAAACCGGCGAATGGTCCACGGCCTTCCATCACCCAACGCCCGAGCACCAGCGGCTTATGGCCGAATGGCAGCGCCGTAGCGAAACCGGCGAATCGCTACTGGAACTGTTCGGGCCCGACATGTGGTCACCGCTGCCGGGGCTGCTGACCGGCATGATCCTCACGCATGAAGGCGGGCCGATTTATCTGACCGGTCTCGGCGACACGCTGGTGAAACTCGAGATGCGTGATTGATTGCAACTTCAACGAGGAAATTTAGATGATTGGATACCAACAGGAGAATGAGTCGTGATCAGATCAGTCGGGATTGCCGTTTTTCTTCCGCTAGCTTTGTTTGCATCGAGCATCTCGTCTTATGCCATCGCTTCGGAGCCATCGGATATCGGCTTCGTCCTGTATACCAGGAGCGATTCGCCGGGAACGCTGAACGCCAGATGGATGTACGGCGAGCAGTATCGCGGGCCGGGGATCGCCACGGGCGGGCCCAGAGACGGTTTTGCCGGTGAATATCACGTGCGATATTTCTTCGAGAACGGAGATTTTTCGGACGAATACGATCTGGTTATCGCCCGGACCGGAGATATCTACAAGGCGACCTGGCTCATCGAAGGAAAGACCGCTGCCGTCGGCGTCGGCATGGAAGTCGAAAATGGTTTGGCGATCGGTTGGCACAGAGTAAAAGATTGAAGAAGCATGGCAATTGATTCTTGGAAAATGGAGTATTAGTCATGGATCTTGAACTTGCCGGAAAGGTCGCGCTTGTCACGGGCGCGAGTCGGGGCATCGGCCGGGCCATCGCCGAAGGGCTGGCCGCCGAAGGCGCCCGCCTGGTCATCGCGGCGCGCGGGGCGGAAGCGCTCGATAAGGTGCGACTCGTGCTTGAAGCGAACGGCGTGGAGGTATTGGCCATACCGACAGACGTGGGCGACGACGCGAGTGTGGAGGCGCTTTTGGAGAAGGCCCGCGAGCGCTTCGGGCAGATCGACATCCTGATCAGCAATGCCTCCGCGCTGGCCGTGACGGGAGACCGGAAAAGCTGGGATGCCAGCCTGAACGTGGATCTGATGGGTGCGGTCCGGCTGGTCGAGGCCGTGTTGCCGACGATGCGCGCCCAGGGTGCAGGCTCGATTCTGCTGGTGTCCTCTGTCTCTGCGATCGAGGCCGCACCCATGCCGGACTTCGGCTACACCGCCGCCAAGGCCGCGTTGAATGCCTTTGCCAAGAAGCTGGCGGTGGTCGAAGGCGCTCACGGGATACGCACCAACGCCCTGCTGCCCGGCTCGACCGAATTTCCGGGCGGTGGTTGGGAAATGATGCGCGAGCATCAGCCCGACATCTACGAAATGGTTCGCCAGAGCGTACCGTCAGGACGGCTCGGCACGCCGAAGGAGATCGCCGATGCCGCAGTGTGGTTGGTGTCACCCCGGGCCGGCTGGGTCAATGGCGCGGCGCTGGTCGTGGATGGCGGTCAGTCCAAGGCAATACCCTGACGCAAAGAGGGAATAAGGCTGGTTCAATCAATGTTCGCCGCCTGACTGCGATCCAGCCCGGCTCGTCAAATGAACCAGCTCGAAGACGCCGAAAATCCGGAAGTCGCGCCAATCTGTGGTTGCGATTCGTTTGATCCCGGCGCTGTGATAGTTCGCAGCAAGCAAGGTATCAAGAACGCGTTTGCGGCCCAATCGATGGCGCTGCATCCAATCGAGAAAAACCGGAAATGAATGCTGGGAGGGCTCGACAATGCGACACTCGCGCGCTTGCCACCACTGACTGCAGATGTCCAGCGCTTCGCTCATTTGGAGGGGTTGGGCGAACCGCCGACGATCGGTCACGACATGAGCGAATTCACCCAGAACCTGTGCGCAGATCGCAG
>JBLRWT010000448.1:0-2550 GCA_047921095.1 Wenzhouxiangella sp.
TGGAGAAGTCGCGGCGGATGCTGGTTGTCGAGTACGACGACGGCAACGCCTTCGAGTTGCCCTGCGAGTATCTGCGCAAGCACTCGCCGTCGGCCGAAGTGCGTGGCCACGGCCTGTCCGAACCGAAATTGCTGACCGGCAAGGAAGGCGTCAACATCGAACGTATCGAGCCCATCGGCACCTACGCCGTGGCCCTGCATTTCGACGACGGCCACAACACGGGGATCTATTCCTGGTCTTTTCTTTACGAGCTTGGGGTTAACATGGGTGCCAACCAGGCCCGCTACGCTGAGCGCATCAAACAGGCAGGCCTGGACAGGCCAGGCGATTGACCGGGCAGGCAACGACGTTGAGGCAGCAATGACGGATTTTGGATACAAGGATGTGGCTCCTGACGAGAAGACGCGGCTGGTCGGTCGTGTCTTCGATTCCGTGGCGGCTCGCTATGATCTGATGAACGACCTGATGTCGCTGGGTATCCACCGACTGTGGAAACGGCAGTTCGTCGCCACATGCGGCATTCGTTCCGGTGAGCACCTGCTTGACCTGGCCGGCGGCACCGGCGACATCGCCCGACTGGCTCGCGCCGCCGGCGCCGAGGTCGTGGTCGCCGACATCAATCGGTCCATGCTCTCGGTCGGCCGTTCCCGTATGGACAACGAAGGCCAGGTCGGCGGCCTGGAATGGCTGCAGGTCAATGCCGAGGCGCTGCCTTTCGCCGACGGCAGCTTCGACCATGTCACCATCACCTTCGGCTTGCGCAACGTCACCTTCCGCGACCAGGCACTGGCTGAAATGCACCGCGTCCTCAGACCCGGCGGCCGGGTTCATATCATGGAATTCTCCAAGGTCGGACTGCCAGCCCTGGCCAAGGTCTATGACACGTGGTCTTTCCAGGTGCTGCCGCGGCTCGGTCAACGCATCGCCGGTGATGCCGAGAGCTACCAGTACCTGGCCGAATCCATCCGTCGCTTCCCCGACCAGGAAACCCTGGCGGCCAGCCTGCGCGAGGTGGGTTTCGATCGGGTTGGCTGGCAGAACCTGTCCGGAGGGATCTGCGCCATCCACCGTGGTGCGCGGGTCTGATGGCACGTTACCTGACGCCACTGCCGGGGCTGCTTGCGTTCGGCATGGAGGGGGCGATCAACCAGGCCATCGGACTTGACCCGACCGCTACCCGGCGCCTGGAAGCACTGGACGGCAGAAGCGTCAAGCTGGTTCTCACTGGCGTCGGCATCGACCTGTTCTTTCGCGGACAGGGAGAAAAGCTGTCGATCACCGCTGAATCCAGCCTGCCTGCCGACACCACCATCACCGGCTCGCCCGGCGCACTGCTCGCGATGACGGTACCCGAGTGGCGCGCTCCAGGGAGTGGAGTACGGATCGAGGGTGACGCGGGCAGCGCCCAGGCCCTGGAAAAGCTGTTCAAGCACCTCGACCCTGACTGGGAAGCCTGGCTAAGCCGCCACCTGGGTCCGATCGTTGGCCATCAGGCCTGGCGCCTGATCATGGATGGGAGCGAAGCCGGCCGCCATAGCGCGCGCACCGCCAGCGACCAGGTGGGTCGATTCCTTCGTGAAGAAAGTGGTTTGCTGGTCACCCGAGAAGAAGTCGAAGCCTTCTCCCAGGAGGTCGACGAGCTGCGCGAAGCCACCGACCGCCTGGAAGCGAAACTGCGACGGGCCAGCAAGGCATGAGCTGGTACCCTCTGCGCCTGGCCAGCATCGGCCTCATCCTGGCCCGCTATCGGCTCGACGATCTGATTGCCGATGTGCCACACCTGAGGCTGGCGCGCGCCGTTCGACTGCTGCCCTGGGGTCGAAAGCAGGTGCGCGACCTGCCGCGCGGCGTGCGCCTGCGACTGGCCCTGCAGGAGCTGGGACCGATCTACGTCAAATTCGGCCAGATCCTTTCCACCCGGCGCGACCTCCTGCCACTGGACATTGCCGAAGAGCTTGCCGGCTTGCAGGACGCGGTTCCGCCATTTCCGACCGACCAGGCCCGGGCCATCATCGAGGCCGAGCTCAAGGCGCCGATTGCCGAGTTGTTCGAGCAATTCGAGGACATTCCGCTGGCCTCGGCCTCGATCGCCCAGGTCCATGGCGCGAAGCTCAATACGGGTGAATCGGTCGTGGTCAAGATCGTTCGTCCCGGCATCGAACGCCAGATCGAACGCGACCTGCAATTACTCAAGGGTCTGGCCCGACTGGTGCGCCGCTACCATCCGGAAGGTGACCGGATCCGACCCGATGATGTCGTCGAGGAATTTGAACGCGTCATCGTCAACGAACTGGACATGCAGTCCGAGGCCGCCAATGCCTCCCTGATCCGGCGCAATTTCGAAGACTCGAACGAACTCTACGTGCCATCCATTCATTGGGACTACACCGCTACCCGGGTGCTGGTGATGGAGCGGGTCAGCGGCATCCCGGTACGCCAGATCGATGAGCTCAAACGCCGCGGCGTGGACCTGGAAAAACTGGCTCGGCGCGGCATCCGGATCTTCTATACCCAGGTCTTCCGCGACAACCTGTTTCATGCCGACATGCA
>JBLRWT010000449.1:0-2547 GCA_047921095.1 Wenzhouxiangella sp.
GGTTCGCGAGATTGGCCGGGCCACGGCTGAGCAGGTCTCGGCCACCGCTATCGACTGGAACTTCTCACCCACCCTGGCAGTGGCCCGCGATTTGCGCTGGGGAAGGACTTACGAAGCGTTCTCCAGCGACCCGGCGATCGTTACCGAATTGGGCCGCGCGGCCATCCTCGGTCTCCAGGGCGAGCCTGGTGAAAACTGGCTTGCTTCGCCGCGGGTGCTGGCCACGGCCAAGCACTTCGTCGGCGACGGTGGCACCTTCGAAGGGGAGGACCAGGGCGATACGCGCCTGTCCGAAAAAGAGCTGTACGACATTCACGGCCTTCCTTACCCGGCGGCGATCGAGGCGGGCGTGCAAGCCATCATGGTTTCGTTCTCTTCCTGGAACGGGCAGAAAATGCATGGCCATCGCTACCTGCTTACCGAGGTTCTGAAGGAGCGTATGGGTTTCGACGGCATTGTCGTCGGTGACTGGAACGGCCACGGTCAGGTGCCTGGCTGCAGTGTGACCGACTGCCTGAAGGCTTTCGAGGCTGGCGTTGATCTCTTCATGGTGCCTGAAGACTGGGAGGCCTTCCGCGATACGATGCTCGAACATGCCCACAGCGGACGCCTGTCGATGGATCGCCTTGATGATGCGGTCCGGCGCATTCTGCGGGTCAAGAAGCGGGCGGGCCTGTTTGATCGGCCGGTGCCTGACGGCAGTGATCAGTTGCCGAATGCCGATGCCCATGCCGAGCTCGCCCGGCGCGCCGTGCGCCAGTCGCTGGTGCTCCTCAAGAACAACGGCGGTGTACTGCCGCTGAATCCCGGCGCCAGGATTCTTGTCGTGGGCGACGGGGCCGACGACATCGGCAAGCAGTCCGGAGGCTGGACGCTGACATGGCAGGGCATGAAGGACGCCAACGATCACTTTCCCAACGGGCAATCCATCTTCCATGCTCTTGCTGAGCAGGTTCGTACGGCCGGTGGCGAGATTCGCCTGGGTGAATCAGGTGCAGAGGAATTTGACCCCGATGTCGTGATCGCGATTTACGGCGAGGATCCCTATGCCGAAGGGCAGGGTGATGTCGAGACGCTGGAATTTCAACCAGGTACCCGGGGCGCCGTTGAACTGCTCGATCGTTTTGGTCAATTGGGCGTGCCGGTTGTTTCGGTCTTCCTGTCCGGGCGCCCGCTATGGACAAATCCCGAGATGAACCGCTCCGATGCCTTCGTCGCGGCCTGGCTTCCGGGCACGGCAGGCGGTGGGGTGGCCGACGTGCTGCTTGCCGGCGCCGACGGTGATATCCAATATGACTTTGCCGGTCGGCTGCCTTTTGCCTGGCCTGCCGCACCGAAAGCGAACGACGACAGCGAATGGCCGACGTTGTTTCCGCTTGGCTCGGGCCTGCGTTACGGCGAAGGCGGGTTGACCGAGCCTTTGCCCGAAGACGCCATGGCGCCGCTCCTCGAAGATGTGATTCCTGATCAGGGGGACTGGGTGCTTTTCGACGGCACCACACGGATGCCCTGGCGGTTGCTGGTTATCGGGCATAACAATGCGGCTGACCCGATCATCGAGTTGACCGACCGCCTGGTCCAGGGCGATGCCCGCCGCGTGACCTGGGCTGAAGCGACGCCGGGTATCGTTATGCTCCAGGCGCGGCCCCCGGTCAGCCTGAAAGGCTTCCTGGATGACAATGCTGTCCTGGCCTATGACCTGAGGCTGGAAGCGCCAATTCCCGATGATCTGAGTGTGCGCCTAACCTGTGGTCAGGAGTGTGCCAGTGCGGCGCTGGACCTGACCAGCGAACTCGCCGATCGTCCCATCCATGAATGGTCGACATTGCGCATTGATCTGGCCTGTTTTGCAAGTGAAAACATGGATCTATCGCAGGTCAGCGGCACTGAGCTGCTACGCACGAATGGTCCCGCCAGAATAAGTCTTGGTGCTGTCCGAATCGAACGTCAGGCTATGGGCTCAGCCGATCTGAATTGCTCACCCTGACGCGACAGTCCGCGGGCCTTTCGGTGCTGTGTGAAGGGAAAATTACCGGACCTATTGTCAGCGCTGTCATTCTGGGGTAAGGTATCTACACCTAAGGTGGTCGTCGTGTCACTCGGTGGCCTCAACTATAAAGAATCTTCGAGGGACGAAGAGTCAATCCAGGGAAGCCGGCTACCGGCTCGAACCAATCGCGGGCCAACCCGCTAAAGCACGGGGAAAAACAGATGATGCGACGACTGAATCTACGCCGAACGGCACTGGCGACGAGTATTGCTTTTGCGCTGCACGCTGGCACCGCCATGGCTCAGGATCCGGAGCTGGAGCAAGACCAGGAGCAGCAAGCTCAATCCGATCAGCAGGAACAACGCCAGGACACTGACGAGTCACAAACGCCGGACGTCATAGTGGTCACTGGCTACAGGAGCAGTATCCTGCGCGCAATGGACCGCAAACGTGGAGCAACCGGCTTTATCGATTCGGTCACGGCCGAGGATATGGGCAGCTTCCCGGATCAGAACCTGGCCGAAGCCCTTCAACGCATTCCCGGGGTTTCCATCAAC
>JBLRWT010000450.1:0-2544 GCA_047921095.1 Wenzhouxiangella sp.
GGGCCGATCTCCTCGAACTTCGGGGAAGGCTTCGGTGACATCACCGAGCTGCCGGGTGCCGGCTGGTCGTTGCAGAATCTGAGCGATCCGCTGGGTACCTCCAACTGGTTCCAGGGCAATCCGGAGGTATTCGCCGCCCACGAGGGCGAACCGGATTCCTATATCGGCGCCAACTTCAACAATACCGCGGGCGGCACGGGCATCATCAGTAATTGGCTGATGACCCCGGAGGTGCAGTTGCTCAACGGTACTGAGTTGCGATTCTGGACTCGTACGGTCGGTAACCAATTCCCCGATCGCCTGGAAGTTCGCCTCAGCAGCAGTGGTTCAAGTACCTTTGCCGGTTCCGCAGCCACCGATGTTGGCGACTTCGATACCCTGTTGTTGTCAATCAACGAAAATCTGGGTAGCAACTATCCGGAAGTCTGGACCGAATTCGTGGTCGAGGTCAGCGGTCTGGCCGAGGCGACTTCAGGTCGTTTCGCCTTCCGCTACTTCGTGACCGATGCCGGCCCGCTTGGCGCCAACAGCAACTTCATCGGCATCGACACCGTCAGCGTTGCACAACCGAACTCCTGCGAGAATCCTTCGGATGTGCCATGGTTGTCAGTGTCGCCGTTCTTCGGTGCAACTGATGCCGGCGATTCGAGTGTCGTGAACGTGGCGGTCGATACCACCGGTCTGGCTGCCGGTAGCCATGATGCGTTCATCTGTGTCAGCAGCAATGACACCGAAGCCGATCTCATCCAGGTGCCGTTCAACATTCAAGTGCTCGGAGATGAAGTCTTCCGGGATCGCTTCGAAGGCTGAACCTGACCAGATAACAATCAAGTTCGACAACTTGAGCCCGGCCAGCAATGGCCGGGCTTTTTTTTGTGCGCCAGGCATGGCGCGAAGCGCATTGTCTTTCAACCAGAAAGGGAATCCCTAACCAGGAAGTGACCTGGGGGTGGAAGCCTGCCTGGAGTCAGCGCCTGGTCAACAAATGGCTCGAGTGTCAGGCGATGGGTCCGAACAGGATCAGAACCAGGAGGAAAGTGGCGCAGGCCAGCAGCACAGGAAGGGCGCGCCAGGTACTGACCTGGCGCAGTGCAGGGTCGGCGGCCAGTGCTATTCGGCCGTGCCCGAGCATGGGGCCGATGCGGTCTTCGCGCTTGCCGATCAGGTAGGAGACGACAGCAATCACATGCAGGCCGGCCAGCACATACAGCGGCCAGCGCAACAATCCATGCCAATCGGCCATCAGGATGGCGGTAGGCCGGTCGACGCGCTCGGCAAGCGGCCCGCGAACCTCTGCCCAGGTTTCGATGAACAGCCCGGTCACGCCCGATAGCAGCAGCAGGAGCAATAGCAGGAGACTGGAGAAAGCCCCAACCGGGTTGTGTCCGGGGTAGCGTGTTGGATGGCGTGTAAAAAGGTTCGGGAGATAAGCGCGAATGGCGCGGGGGCTCGGCACCAGCTTGCCGAGACGGGCGCTTTCGCTGCCAACCAGCCCCCAGACCAGACGAAAAGACACCGCCAGCAACAGGAGATAGCCACCCCACAAGTGTATCCAGGTTGGCATCAGGCTGGTTTCCGCGGAAACAATCTGAATGACGAATAACACGAGAATGGACCAGTGACTCACGCGCGTCGCCAGGTCCCAGATTGGATAAGGCTTTAGATCATTCCTGGCGGTCTGAAGCTTGTGCTGCAGGTTACGCCGTGCGTGGCGTTTTGTATCGCTCATTGGTTCAGGTTGCTCTGGGTGGCAAAGGTATACTCAGCAGGGTATCCATTTCCCTGCAAGCATGCCATGGCATCCATTCTCAATCGCTGGTTGACAATCCTGGTACTGACTGTGGCTGTGCTGTGGCTGGGCTGGCAGCTGAGTTCGGGCTGGCGGGTCATGGTGGCTGAATTCGACCCGGAACAGGGCGAGTTTGCCGGCTCGGTGGTCTGTGCCGACTGTCATGTTGATCGCCAGCAAAGCTGGTACAACACCTATCACAGAACAATGACCCAGGAAGCGGATCCGGACAGTGTGCAGGGACGGTTTGAAGAACAAACGCTCGACTACTACGATATGCGGGTGCGGCCGGTACAGGAAAACGGCAAGTACTACTTTGACTATTACGACCTCGATAGCGGCGAGAAGCTGAACCGCATCAACGTCGATCGCACGGTGGGTTCCAATCGCTACCAGCAGTACCTGACCTATCTTCCACAGGACGGCAGCTACGTGCGGCTGCACTATCTGTGGCACAACCGTGACCAGCGCTGGGTGCATATGAACGCGGCTTTTCTGGGGCCGGATGGGCGCCACTTCGATGAACATATCGGGGTGTGGAATCAGAACTGCATCTTCTGCCACAACACCGGCCCCCAGCCACGAATGACCAACTACGACCAAATGGTTGAAGACGCGGCCAGGGGCGAACCAGTCGATGTCAGTCGGGATGGACGCTATGACTCGGTTGTTGCCGAACTGGGTATTGCCTGCGAAAGTTGCCATGGCCCAGGTACCGAGCACGTAGAAAGAGCCCGTGGATTCTGGACCCGTAT
>JBLRWT010000451.1:0-2533 GCA_047921095.1 Wenzhouxiangella sp.
GGCGAAAATATCCAGTAATTGGTTGAGTCGTTGTTGCATTCGGTTGGGTCGAGCAGGTAGGCCATCGGGGCCTTGTGCATCGGAACTTCCCGGTCGGCAGCTAATCGGGCCACCCGGGTGCTCAGGAAACAGTAACGACTGTGACGGGCGAGTTTTTCCAGCGCGAAGTACGGATTTTTCAGGTGATAGAGGATGCCGAGGAAGAAAACCAGGTTGTAGTGCTCGGAGGGGAGTGTGAACTGGCTGTCCAGATCGATCTCGTTGATGCTGACTCGGGAGTCGTTGAGCCGGTCCTTCATTGCCCGCGCCCCGGTCAGACCATTCCAGTTCGCCTGCGGCCAGTCGATCAGATCCACCTCGAGCCCGAGGGAAGCGAATAGAAAGGAAAGGTCGCCGTCGGCGGCGCCGATATCGGCAATGCGACCGGATTGCATGTTTTCCACAAAGGCAGCGGGTACTTGCTGGATCATGGCGCGCAGATGCCACAGGTTGGCCAGGATGTCATAGGCATACCAGGTTCGATCCGCAGCCGGTGGCGCGTTCTTGAGGCTTGTCAGCTTGGTCTTGAAGGCTGCTGCGCGCTCCAGCAGACCGTCGTATTCTGTCCAAGGGCCAATTAAGACATCGGTTGTCATTGTTTTTCAAGCCAGGATTGAGTCTGTTTTTTCTGCATTCTTTCTGTTGCCAAGGCATGATAAAGCTCCGGTCAACCGATAGCAATGAACGCACCCGCCGGGTTGTCGCAGGTTCCGCCTGAATCCGTGATATAAATTTGGATCTGGCGATGATTGGGAGTAGGCGGAAATGGGATTGTCGCGCGATCTTCAGGAACTTGCCGACTGTTTCAGTGCGTTCGAGGAGTACACGGCTTACGCGGACGATCACGCCGTACCGCTGAGTCGTCGCTGGATGACTGAGCAATCACTTTCCGATCTTACCCGCAGCCCGGGTCGGCTCTCAGGCTGGTGCAGGCTTTGCGAGGATTCAACCGAGTTTCTATTCGAAAGTGTTGGCCGGGAGTCTGACCCCGGCCTCCGGGAACAATTGACCTGCACGCGAACGGGACTGAACGCGCGGCTACGCTTTGGTCTCGCTGTTCTCTGCCAGCTTGCCGGAAAAAACAGAGACGCCCGAATCTATCTTACCGAGCAGGTTACTCCAGCCTACAACTGGTTGTATGAGCACTTTGAGCAAGTCGTTGGCAGTGAATATTTCCATGACCACCAGCGCGCTGCGTTGGAAAGAAGGTTGGCCCAATCCTGCCCGGATGGCGGAGCCCTTCGGCGTGAGGACGTCACGAAGCTGTCATTCAATGACGCGGAGTTCGACGCCGTTGTCAGCTTCGATGTGCTCGAACATGTTCCGGATTACCATGCCGCGCTGGATGAATTTGCCCGGGTGCTGCGACCGGGGGGGCACCTGGTATTGACCGCGCCTTTCAAGTGGGACCAGCCGGAAACCCTGATCAGGGCCCGACAGAATCCAGACGGGACGATCGACCACTTCCTTGAGCCGGAGTACCACGGCGATCCCGTCTGTGCCGAAGGAGTGCTCTGTTTTCAGATTTTCGGCTGGGATGTGCTGGATGCAGTCCTGAAGGCCGGCTTTTCTGAAGCTGTTTACGCGTTGCCCTGGGATTTCGCCAGTGGCTACATGGGTCATTTGTGGACCCTGGTGGCGCGGCGTTGAAACTGTCTGCTCGGTCCCCCGGCGGCGCCGATCGATGTGCAGGGCTGGAATGCACCCAATGACCAACTCGCTATCCAGGCCGTCGTTGGCAATGTGCTGGTGGGTGATGGCGAGCGGCTTGCGACACACGTCTGGATAGCAGAGTCCTACAACATCCCGAGATTCTTTTTCAGTGTTGCATGGAATGTATTTGCCAAGAAACGGGATGCGCTTCCTGCTGGTCATCCCCGGGCTCGGGCGGGTCGTCGCCAAGAGCGAGTTTCGGATTCTGCCCTGTAAAGTGGTGGATTATTCTGACGGCGGTTCAGGGGCTGGCCCCGCGGGAAAACCGGAAATCGCCAACGCGCAGAGCCTGTACAATGGCCGCTGCTTTCGGGGCCGTTTGGCGTAACGCGGTGTCCGACGCTCGACTCCAAAGAGATCTAGCAACCGACTTTGCCGGCCAATGGCACACTGGATGAGGAACCCAGGTGATGAAGCGAGGAGACACCATTTCCGGTAGGCGGCACGGGCCGGCTTATCGGCCCGGTTCAATGATGATAGTCATGCTCGCCTTGATATTACCGCCTTTTCTTCTGATCCCGCTCCAGATTCACTCGGCCAACCTCTACGATTTATCCGCCGGGCTTTCAGATGTGCTGCCAGGGCTGCTGGTCCTGGCGGCCATAGCCCTTGCCTCTGGCCTGCTGATCATGCTGATCTTGTCGATGCGCTGGCCTCGAGTGGTGATGGCGCTGGCGGCAGGGCTGGCAGTACTGGTCTGGCTGCAAGGTCAACTGATGGTATGGGACTACGGCGTGCTTGATGGCAGCGCCATCAGGTGGCGTGATTACCGAGGCCGGTC
>JBLRWT010000452.1:0-2533 GCA_047921095.1 Wenzhouxiangella sp.
TCCAGGTCAGACGCGGTCGCCGTATAGCTTCCGGTGCATACGGCCTGTCCGCCGGGTTCGAGTTCGGCCGGCAACGCCGGGGCGCAATCCAGCGAATCCAGCAGCGCGTCGGAAATCATCACGCCGGTCAGGCCGATGTTGCCGTCATTGGCGGCGGTGATGGTGTATTCGATCACGTCCCCGACCAGGAAGCGCTCGACGTCGGCCTGCTTGTCCAGCACCAGCGCCGGGTTCTGCGTGGCACTGGCCGTGGCCGAATCTACGGCTTCAACGGGATTGGCATCGGGATCGTTCCCGGCCGCCCGCGCGGTATTGGTAAAACTGCCGGCATCGAGGTCGGCCTGGGTCGCAGCGTGGCTGGCCTGGCAGGTCAGCGTCTCGCCCGGCGCCAGGGTTGCCGGCACCATCGGACTGCAATCGCCCACGACCGCATCCGGGTCGCTGATGCCGACGTCGCTCAGGGTCACGTTGCCGGTATTGGTCGCGGTCAGCGAATAATTGATCGTATCGCCGACCGCCGAATACGGGTCGCCGCCGGTGATCTGCTTGGTCAGGCCGATTCCAGGAAGCGCGACGAGCGTCGTGAAACTCCAGGCTTCGGACCACTCTCCCGGACCCGCATCGTTGGCGCCGCGGACACGCCAGAACCAGGTCATCCCCCCGGTCAGATCAACCTCGGCCAGGTGCTGGCTTTCAACAATATTATTGATATCGATTGCCAGTTCGCCGGGTTCGAAGTTTATGTCCGGGGCCACCTGCAACTCGAACGAATCAGCATCCGGTGCGACTTCCCACTGGAACAAGGGGGCACGCGGGATATCGGTAGCCCCATTGTCCGGCGCGACCAGGCTTATAGTCGGTGGCTCTCGAACGGCTTCGACAACCAGGTTCACCTGGCCAGGTTGACTGACATCGATTCGGGCGTCGAACCGCGGATCCGGCGCTATCAAAAGGCCGCGATCCAGCATTTGGAGCGAGTAGGTGATCAGCGTATAGGTGCCTTCGGCGAACCCTGGCTGCGGATTGATCTGGACAGTGCCGTCGAGCACCAGGTTGCCATCGATTTCGATCAGGTCGTTGACGCCACCGCCGACAACCCCCGGCTCGGCCAGGTCCATTTCCAGCAGCGCCTCCTCACTAAGCGACAGCAGGGTGGTTTGAATCGTACCGACAGGATTGCCCGGCGCCAGCCGTCCGCCATCGA
The DNA here is from genome assembly GCA_047921095.1 of Wenzhouxiangella sp. Classification (GTDB taxonomy): domain Bacteria; phylum Pseudomonadota; class Gammaproteobacteria; order Xanthomonadales; family Wenzhouxiangellaceae; genus Wenzhouxiangella. The sequence continues at coordinate 1,205 of JBLRWT010000452.1, forward strand.
AGACCGTGATCCCCTGCGCCGAGCCGTCGCCGGACAGGCGACCTCCGCTGTTGACCAGGGTCCGGGAGCTGAGACTGCCCGTCAGAACAAGCGTGCCGTTATCAATGCGGGTCAAATCACTGTAGGTATGGTCCGCAGCCAGCACAGTGGTACCGCTGCCGATATGATTGACTGCGGTCGAGCCACTGACGAGCACTGGAGTTCCATCCACCGTGCCGTCGGAAGTGAAGTGGAAACCGGGATCCGAATGATTGAAGTTGAGCGTGGCGTTGCCATCGCCTCCGAACAATTCGGCTGCCGCAAGTCTACCGGGGACGTCGCCAGTGCCGATATTGAGGGTGCCATCGCCACTCGATCCTTCGGCAAGTACCAATAAAGCTTCCACGCTCATTTCGGCGCCATTGGTAAGGGTTACCGTGCCGCTGCCTTCGCCGCCGATTCTGAAATTTGGTTGAGGATTGAAGAGTTCTTGTATGATCCACCGCGAACCTTCGCCAGTGATCACAGCCGAGCCCTGGCCGCCGGGTTCAACGCCCAGATATCCCCCGTCGTTGCTTATAAGACCGCCATCTTCGACCAGTATCGTGGCAGTTCCGGAATAGCCGATAACTGCGCCGCCCCGATTATTCCAGGCCGAGCCGGCCCCGGTCACGAGCAACGAGCCGGTGGAACCAGGAAAGGTCGCGAATCGGGCACCGGTGTGCCTGGTCTGGGCACCATTCGCGACGGTCAGGTTGCCGCTGCCGAAACTGCCGGCAAAGAGCGTACCGCGAGTGTCCCATTCCGAACCTGATCCGGTCACGAATACATCGCCGGTTACACCGGATTCCGATCCGACGACGCTGGAAACGTTATCGACCACGGCGCCGTCTTCGATCACCAGCACGCCGTCGCCGAAATCACCAACCCATAATCGACCGCTGCTGCTCCATTCCGAACCGGCGCCCTGGACCACAACCAGTCCCTCGCCGCCCGCCTCGCGACCAATCCAGCTGGTCGCGTTGCTGAGCCGGCCCGCTTCCCGAATGACAAGCTCGCCGCGATCGAATAATCCGATCATGATATCGCCCAGGCTGGCACTGGCCGGCCCACCGCTGGCAGCGCCGCTGACGACCGTCGGGTTGATGCTCAAGGTATCGATACTGACATGATCGCCAGCGACGGGCACACCCGCTGGATCCCAGTTTCCGGGTGCAAACCAGTCATCGTTTTCGGCGCCGGTCCATTCCTTCACCTGGGCCTGTGCCGGCCCCATAAGCAAGCCGAACAAGAGCGCGGCGAGCACGAGTGCGGCTCGCAAGATTGCACCTGTGCGGATGTCGACGGCCG
>JBLRWT010000453.1:0-2532 GCA_047921095.1 Wenzhouxiangella sp.
GTTCCAGGTCGAGCATCATCGTGCCCAGATTATTGTAGACGGACCCCGAGTGCAGGTTCGGTTCCGGGTAGATGGTTTCGTAGAGTGCCAGTGACTCGTTCATGCGCAGCTCGGCTTCACGGAAATGTCCCATCAGGGCCAGGAGATCGCCGAGCGCGCCAGCAGTCTTGGCTCGCCAGCGGTGCATTTGCGGGTAGGTGTCCTCGGCCAGTTTCAGTGCCTGGTGTCTTAGGGTGATGGCATCATCCAGGCGCCCCGTCTCCGTGAGGATGACGGCATAATTGCCCATGGTGCTGACTACAAGCGTCGGCGAGCCGATGCCACGTTGTGCCAATGCCCACGCCTCTTCTGCGACCGGCAGTGCGGCTTCATAATCCGCCAGTCGAAAAAGCGTTCCAGCCAGATTGTTGAGCACGGCCAGCCGGAGGTGGGCCGCCGCCGGTTGATGCCGGTCCACAAAGGCCAGTGCCGCACGTGCGGCGGCCACACCGGCTTCGATCTCTCCAGAGTTTGTCAGCGCCAGTGTCAATGCCAGCCGCAGGTCTACCTGCAACTCGATGGGAAAGTGCTCTTTGACCAGTGCGTTGCCGGCCCGGGCGGCCTCCAGGGCAAGCTGGACCTCGCCCTCGACCCGAGCGAGGTTGGAATGAATCGACCAGGCTCGCGCGGCCTGTAGGGGTGTGCCGCTCTCGATCACCTGGCTGGATTCGAGCAGGGCCCGGGTCTGTTCGGCATCCCCCAGCTTCTCATAGAGCCGGGCCAGGGTCAGCAGCAGTTCGGCGCGAGTCTCGGGTTGGTCCTTGAAAGCCTCCGTTGCCCGCAGTCGCCCGGCCTCGAGCAATTCGGCGGCGGTGACGGATTCATTGCCGGACAGATCGGGATCGTTGGCCTCGAACAGGCTGAGCATGAACTCCGACACGGCCTGAGCGCGGGCGCCGGCTGCAACGGCTGACGCGGCCTGTACCCTGGCCTCCCCGGCTTGCCACAGGGTGGCGGAGAGGCCGCCCACGGCCACGATGATCAGTGCGCACAGCGCCGCCGCCAGTTCGCGGCGGCGTCGGACGAACAGACGCAACCTGTAGACCAGCGATGGTCGCCGGGCCTGCACAGGCCGATGTTCCAGCCACGCGGCGAGATCGCGGCCAAGCTCTTTGGCATTGGCATAGCGGTGCTCGGGATCCTCGGCCAGGGCGCGGGCGAGTATGTTGTCGAGGTCGCCGCGCAACTGGGCAGAGCGACGCTGTCGCCGGGATCGCTCGAGATTCGTGTCGGTCTCGACCTTTCGCGATGGCTGCGTCAGAGACTCACGACCAGCGCCGACCGATTGCTCGCGGGTGTAGGGCAGATGGCCGGTGAGCAGGCGATAGAGGACGACGCCGAGCGCGAAAACGTCGGTGGCGGTCGTCAAGGGCTGCCCGGCCAGCTGCTCGGGTGCCGCATATTGCGGGGTGAAGATCCGCGTGTAGGTCGCTTGCGTGAGCCGGGTCGAACCACCGGCATCGTCGAGCAGCCGGGCAATGCCGAAATCCAGCAGCTTGACGCGGCCCTGTTGGTCGACCAGGACATTGTCGGCCTTGATGTCGCGATGAACGACCAGGCGGCTCTGGGCAAAGGCCACCGCCTCGCACAATTCTGCGACCAGCGCCACGCGCTCGCGCAGGTTCAGGTCGTGCGCGTCGCAGTATTGATCCAGCGGCAGGCCATCGATCAGTTCCGTGACCAGGTACGGCGTGCCGTCTTCGGTCACCCCGGCATCCAGCAGGCAACTGATGCCGGGATGACGAAGTTCGGCCAGAAAGCGTGCTTCGCGCTGAAAGCGATTTTTCCAATCGGTGGCCATTAAAGCGGGGTTGAGCAGCTTGAACGCGACCGCCGCATCGTATGCGCCATCGGTTCTGACGGCACGGTACACCGAGGACATTCCGCCCCGGCCGATCTGCTCCTGGAGTTGATAAGGGCCGAATCTGCGGCCTTCCAGCCCTGACGCATTCAGTGCGTTCAGCTTGCCGAGCCAGGTCACGTCCTCGGAGTCGAGCAGACCGGGCTGTTCCAGCATCTCGGCCAGGCGCCTGGCCCGTTCTTTCACTTCGGGCTCGAGTTCCAGCCCGTCGAGGTAGGTATTTCGTTGCGCTTCCGGGATTTGCAGCAGCGCATCCAGAACCTTGTCGGCCTGCCGCCAGGCTTCGGGATCGAAGGAATCGGGATTGCGAGGGGTCTTTTTCATGGCACCGGCCCTCTGTGGCTGTCTCCAAGCATAGCGCCGTCACCCCGTGGAGGCCAGAGTCCCGAATTTCTGCATGGGCGCGGACCTGGTTGGCAGTCGGGCAGTCCCTGACCGGCCTGCGCGCGTTGCAGCTCCAGAGTTTCGAGCACGTTGGGCCATATCGCCGCGGAATGCTACGGGCTCATCAACCTACTGACCGAGCGATGAATGCCGTGACTGGAGCGTGATATAAATCTTGACAAAAGTCAAAAACTGTGACATATATCATACCAGCCGGCTGGCGGATTGCTCGATCCTGGGCAGTTACT
>JBLRWT010000454.1:0-2530 GCA_047921095.1 Wenzhouxiangella sp.
CGGTGAAAATGTCCAACCAGACAGGCCGGTTCCCGCCGATGAACAGAGATCACGGCGCCTCTGGTTCCCGCTGCGTGCCGCTCTGCCAGTCGTCCTTGTAGCCGGGCTCGCGTTTCTCGGTTTCGATTGGCTCAGCGGGGCCGCGCAGTTCTTGTTGAGGCAGGTGGTCTGTGGCACCCGCTTGCCATTCGCAAACAGCAGCGGCCTCGTCATTGCGAGGCCGCTGCGTCATGCGGGTCCGGATCACGGCAGATGAACCGAGAACTGCACGTCAGCGCAGTCGTTGGGGCCGGCCTCGAATTCGGCGCAACCGCCGGCAAAAGTCGTCAGCGCATCGTTCAACTCGTCGCCCGTCAACGTGGCTCGCGGGCCGTGAGAACGGACTATCAGGTGGATTTCGGCATTTGAGTCCTGCAGCAGCGGGTCGGGTCCGAACAGAACTTCGCCTGGGGCGTCCGCGCCAGCAAACAGGTGGGCGCTGAAGCGGGCCCGTCCGAGATCGTTGGATACGTCTCCGGTAGCCCAGAGCAAAGCGGCCTCCACGCGCGGGTCGGCGTCGGGAAAGTCCGGAAGGGGAAGATCCTGCAGCCCACAGATGTCGCCCTGGCAGTACTCGGGGTTGTTGAACACGACCCACCAGACCGTGTAGGCCGAATCCGGCGCCAGCTCCGAGGTATGTAGCTGGAAAGACACGCCCCTGTCGTTTCTCGTCAGGGCCGAGGATGCATCGCTGATCATGACCTCAGGGTCGTCGAACAGATAGATATTGGACAGGCTCAGCGATGCGTTGCCGGTCACCATCGGAGGTTCCATCATCTCGCCGTCATCGTCGACGCACTGCGGCGGCAACGGGCTGCCAAGGATGCCAAGCAGGATGCAGGTGCGATCCGGTGGGCCGGACTGGGCTACAGCCTGGGCGCAGAGCACCATGACTGCGGTTACCGCAACAAGGCGGATGAGGGTTGAGCCGAGCAAATAAGGTCTGGTTGCTTGAGTCTTCATTGCATGTTCCTCCATCTACAGAATGAGAATGTCCGTCTTAACGGGCTTCGTGCCCTTCAACGCCCTGCCCCTTGTTCACGAAGCGCCGGCCGGGCCAGGGAATCAGCATCGGCACCCGCTTGCGGTACTCGGCGTACTCGGTGCCGAGAAAATGGGCAAGATCCTTTTCCTCGAAGCGAATCGCGATCAGGATGTAAGCGGTGGTGGCGGCTGCGAACACCAGGCCGCCGCTGGTCATCACCGGCCCGCCCCAGAACGCCAGCAGCCATCCCAGATACAATGGATGGCGCACCAGGCGGTACAGCAGCGGGGTGACGAAGCGCGGCGCTTCCGGCGGTTTGCCGATGAACTGAAGCCAGACCTGCTTCAGGCCGAACAGGTCGAAGTGATCAATCAGAAAGGTCGACAGCAACACGATGCCGAATCCGGCTGCGAACACCGTCCAGCCGATGGCGACACCCACCGTGGACTCGGCCGCCCAGACAACTTCGGGCATGGGCCGCCACTGCCAGAACAGGAAGATCAGCAGCAGGCTGGAGATCAGCACGTAGACGCTGCGCTCGGCCGGCGCCGGCAGATAGCACTTGAGCCAGGCCTTGAAGCCGATTCGGGCCATGACGCTGTGCTGAATGCCGAACAGCGCAATCAGCCCCAGGTTGATGACCAGCGCCAGAGCCAGCGGACCCGGCTCGCGCCCGGCATCGATGGAGTAGGGAACGAGATCCGCCAGCCAGGGCATCCACTGCACCAGTGCGGTCTGCTGCAGATTGCCGAGGAAGGCGATCAGATAGAGAAAGGTCAAAAAGAATACGCCGTAGCTGGCGACGCCAAAGGTCAGGATTGAAATTCGTTTCATTTTTGTGTTCCTCCTGTTTCGGGCTGCTTGTATTCTCCGCGTCGGCCGATCAAACTCCATGAACCGGAGCTGATTTATTCCTGAACGCAAAAAACGTTAATAAACAGCATTTTATGGCAACTACTTTCCGCCACTATGCGTAAAACCGCTCCCAGGCACGGCGGAAATCGAGATCAAAAAGTGCATCGTGCGCCTCCACAGGGGCAATCCGCCCTGTGTCGTATTCGGGCTTGGCCCGGATAGGGGACCGCACCACTGCCAAGTCATATTTGGCCACAGCAGGGAGGAATCCGGAATGGGATTTCTGTCACATTTCCCGTTGCAGGAATGCAAAAGATGGGACATTTGTCCCAAATACTGGCTGGATCAGGAGGCCCGGTCCCGGATCAATGCCATGGTCTGGGTGCGCGAAGAGACCCCGAGTTTGCGGTAGATCTTCGAGAGGTGATTGCGCACGGTCTTTTCGCTGATATAGAGCTTCTCGGCAATCCCGGCATTGCTCAAGCCCTGGGCCAGCACCTTCAGAATCTGCTGCTCGCGCCGGGTGAGCGTGGTGAAATCCACTTGTTCCTTCTCCCGCATCGGCAAACCCGTGAACTCCAGTACGGCGTGCCTGAATTCCTGCCAGGCGGGTTCGTCGGACAGCAAAATATGATTGCGTGAATCCAGCTC
>JBLRWT010000455.1:0-2523 GCA_047921095.1 Wenzhouxiangella sp.
TGCTTGGCGATGCCTTGCCCGAAGCCGGGCTGACTCTCGCCGACCAGCGTCAGACCGATAGCGTCACCGGCACCCTGTCGGAAGTTGTCGATCAGGCTGGTGCCCTGGGCGCCGTGCTGGCACGAGTTCACCGGGCTGACAACGTGGAATCGGCCGGCGAGATACTCGGCCGATTGGATGCCGGTGAGTCTGTGGTCACGCCGGAAGGGCTCTGGATGGGTGCGGGCTGGCTGAGGCTGCCGGCCGCCGACAGAAGTGAATCCGGACTATTGCAACGTGAGCAGGAGATCCGTGAACTCGATGCCCAGATCGCCTCTGACGGGACCGCGATCGGTGAGATTGAACAAAAACTGGACGCTGCACGCTCGGCATTGGCCGAGCACGAAGCGGAGTCACGCAAGGCTGATGCTGCGGTCAACGACACGCAGCGCGAACGCGCTCAGATTCACGGGCAACTGACCGGCATCAACAGCCGCATCGAAACCCTGGAACGTCAGCGCCAGGCTGCAAGCGAGGAAACCGAGCAACTGCGCAAACGCCAGGCCGAGGACACCGAAGCCGTTGGCAAAGCGCGGGCCCAGATGCAGGAAGCCCTGGCGGCGATGGAGAAAGCCGAGGCCGGACGGGAACCCTTGCGCCAGGAGAAGACCAGGCTGGACCAGGCACGGGACACGGCCAGGGCAGGGCAGCGCGAGGCGCGGGAACAGCGCGAAAGCATGTCGCTGAAGCTCGAATCGGGGCGTGCCGGTCTCGAGTCCCTGCGTCAGTCCATCGCCCGCATGGATAACCAGGTCGGGCAATTGCAGAATCGTTACCTCGAACTCAGCCAGTCCCTGGCCCAGGGCGATGCCCCGGTCAAGGAACAGCAGAAGCAGCGCGATGAATTGCTGGACAGACGGCTCGAAATCGAGACCCGGCTGCGCCAGGCTCGTGCGCACCTTGAAACGCTCGAGGCCCAGCGACGCGAGCAGGACCAGGCACGCCAGGCCGCCGCTACCGAAGCTGAAGAAGTCCGGGCAGAGCAGTCCCAGCGTCAACTGGCGCTCAAGGAAACCCAGCTCAAGGCCGAATCCCTTGCTGCCCGCATCACCGAACTCAAGGCCAGCCTGGAGGCGCTGCTGGAAGAGTTGCCGGAAGGTGCCGAAGCCGAGCATTTTCAGCGCGAACTTGAATCCCTTGAGGAAAAGATTCGTCGTCTTGAACCGGTCAATCTGGCAGCCATTGAAGAGGCCGAAACCGAAGCCGAGCGCAAGGACTACCTGGATCGACAGCATGCTGACCTTGAAGAAGCGCTGGAAACCCTGGAAAAAGCGATCGCGCGCATCGATCGTGATTCGCGCACGCGTTTCCGGGAAACGTTCGAGAAGGTCAACAAGAACATGGAGGGCTTGTTCCCGCGCCTGTTCGGCGGCGGCCACGGTCACCTTGAAATGGTGGGCGATGACTGGCTGTCGGCCGGGGTTGCGATCATGGCGCGCCCACCGGGAAAGCGTATTGCTCGCATCCACCTGATGTCCGGTGGCGAAAAGGCGCTCACCGCGGTCGCCTTCGTTTTCTCCATCTTCAACCTCAATCCGGCGCCGTTCTGCCTGCTGGACGAGGTCGACGCGCCACTTGATGACGCCAACGTCGGACGGTTTTCCGAGATGGTCAAGGAAATGTCCGAACAGGTTCAGTTCCTGATCGTCACCCACAACAAGGTCACCATGGAAGTCACCCACCAGATGCTCGGCGTGACGATGCGCGAGGCTGGAGTTTCGCGACTGGTGACGGTAGACCTTGACAAGGCCGTCGCGCTCGCCGAGGCTTGAGGAGTTACGGGTAAACTTTGAATAAACACATGCCGGAGTGCATCGAATAACGTGGACAATCTGCGGCTCATACTGATCCTGCTCGGGCTGGTTGTTCTGGCAATCATCGTGCTGTTCCATCGCCCAAGCGGACAAAGCAAGCGCAATCACACGCGCTGGCTGGCTGCCCGCCGCGAGCCCCATCTGGGTATCTCCGATGAGGAATCCGAGCCGGTGACACCAGAGCGTCGGGAAATGCCCGCCTCGCCATCCAACCTCGCTGCCGGGCTTGCTTCGGCGCGCATGGTGGCCAGGGAATCCGAAGACCGTGATGCGGACATTGACGATACCAGCGAAGGTGGGGACAGGGCCGGGCAGGGAGAGCGCGGCCGCCGCCAGGCCGCCCCCGAGAAGATCGTGACCCTCTACGTTCAGCGCAAGGAAGGCAGGCGCATACAGGGCGCGGAGCTGCGTGATGCCGCCAGCAAGGCCGGGCTGAGCTTTGGCGAAATGAACATCTTTCATCGCCTTCACGAGGGCGTCAGCGAGCCGGTTTTCAGCGTCGCCAACCTGACCGCTCCCGGACATTTCGACCCTGGCAACTGGGATGGCTTCGACACTCCGGGCGTAACCTTTTTTCTCACACTGCCGGCGCCCGTCAGCGCCCTGGATGCCTGGGACGCCATGCTGGCGACCGCCCGGCGCATGGGCGAGTTGCTGGATGCCGAGGTGC
>JBLRWT010000456.1:0-2519 GCA_047921095.1 Wenzhouxiangella sp.
GGTCGGATGCCGAAACGCTTGTAACTCCACAGGTACTGGGCCGGTGTTGCCCTGATTTTTTCTTCCAGCCACTCGTTGATGCAGGCAATCGCGACCGTGGGATCCTCGGCGGCGATCCGCTCATCGGCTGGCCTGAATTCGATCGACCAGCCTCGTCCGCCGGCCAGTCGCCGGGCATCGCTGAAAAACACGGCACAGCCGGTTCGCCGGGCCAGGCGATTGACCAGCGTCATGGTCAGGGCTTCGGTACCGAAGAAGGGGGCAAATATGCCCTCGCCCTGCTTGGGCTGCTGATCGGCCAGCAAACCGGCGCCCCGTCCGGCCTTGAGTTGCCTCAGGAGCTGACGCATGGCCGGACTGCCGCTGGCAATCAATTTTCCGCCAAAACGTTGCCGGGAACGGGTGATCAGGGCATCGACCTCGGGGCTCGAGGGGGTCTTGTACAGACAGGCGAACGGTTCACGAATGGTGCCATAGAGCGTCAGGATTTCCCAGTTGCCAATATGCGCGCCAATCATCAGGTAGCCACGGCCCGAACGCCTTGCTTGCTCTACATGCGTCCATCCGTCCACTTCACGAACATGGCGCAGGATTCGGTCAGAGGACCAATGCCAGACCGCACCCGACTCCATCACCAGCCGCACCATTTCGATCAGGTGCTGCCGTCGCAGACGGTTGCGCCCGCGCTCGTCAAGCTCCGGAAAGGCAATGGCCAGGTTGCGATCGATCACGGCCTGCTTGCGCGATGGCAACAGCGCGATCAGCAGGCCCAGCGGGACGGCCGAGTAATACAGCACTTTCAGCGGGATCAGGCTGAGCAGCCGGATCAGCACCCTGGCAATGGCGAGTTTCAAACACGTATCACGGTGTGAGGTTCAGGCGACAGGATACCGGACCGGCCAGGTGGTCGCGCGTCTGAGTGCGCCGACCGCGATTGGCTTTCTTCAAGCAGCCTTGGCTGGTGCGCCGTTGGCGTCTGTGCCAATCCCGGCGCCCTCGAGAATCATGTCCGACGCCTTTTCAGCGATCATGATGGTTGGCGCGTTGGTGTTGCCGCCGATCAGGGTCGGCATGATCGAGGCGTCGATCACCCGCAGGCCGTCGATGCCGTGAACCCGGAGCGTTCCATCCACCACCGCATCCGGGCCGGCGCCCATGCGGCAGGTGCCGACCGGGTGATAGATGGTTTCGGCCTTTTCCCGTATGAACTCGACCAGGCCGTCGCGGCTGACCACTTCGTTGCCGGGGAAGATCTCGTGGCCACGAAATGGTTTGAATGCGGGCTGGCTGAGAATCTCGCGCGCCAGGCGCACGCAGTCGAGCATCAGCTCGAGATCCGCCGGCTGGCTGAGGTAATTGGCCTGAATGGCAATCGGCTGGCGCGGGTCGTCGGAACGGATAAACAGGTGGCCGCGACTTTCCGGCCTCAAAGGGCAGGCATGCAGGGTATAGCCGTCACCCGGCAAGCGGTTGCGGCCATGGTTGTCGAGCATAGCCGGCACAAAATGCATTTGTATGTCGGGGCGGTCGTCGCGTCCGCGGCCGCTGACCAGAAATCCGCCCGCCTCGGCGATATTCGACGTGCCCTCGCCTTCGTGATGGAGGAAGTAGCGCAGGCCCACGCGGAATTCGCTGAGTTGGTCGTAGGTGACCGGTTGCGAGCAGCGGGTCAGGGTGCAGATGTCGAGATGGTCCTGCAGGTTCTGACCGACGCCGGTCAGTTCGTGGCGAACGGCTATGCCAGCCTTTTCAAGCATCGCCGCAGGGCCAATGCCGGACAGCATCAGCAACTGGGGCGAATTGATCGCCCCGGCCGCCAGCAGCACTTCGCGTTCGGCCCGAACCGTGTGGGTCAGACCCAGGCGGCGAAAGCGCACGCCGCTGATCCTGGACGGGCCGGCAAATTCCAGCCCCAGCGTCATCGCTCCGGTCAGGATGGTGAGGTTGGGGCGGGTCCGGACCGGTCGCAGGTAACCGACCGCCGTCGAACATCGTCGGCCGTTCTTCTGGGTGACCTGGTACTTGCCGATCCCACGCTGCGCCGGGCCGTTGAAGTCGCGGTTGTGGGCAAATCCGGCCTGCTCGGCAGCCTGGATATAAACGTCGCTCAATGGGTTGGTGTGACTGAGATCCTCGACACTCAGCGGTCCGCCGACACCATGAAGGTCGGATTCGCCGCGGGACTGGTTCTCCGCCTGGCGGAAATAGGGCAGCACCTTGTCCCACGACCAGTTCGGGTTGCCCAGTTCAGCCCAGTCGTCATAATCGCTGCGGTGGCCGCGGGTATAGCACATGGCATTGATCGAACTGGAGCCCCCCAGGACGCGACCGCGAGGCCAGTAAAGCCGCCGGTTGTTCAGGCCCGGCTCCGGCTCGGTCTCATAACTCCAGTTGAGCGACTTGAAGCGGGCCAGCTTGGCCAGCCCGGCCGGCATGTGAATGAATGGATTCCAGTCCCGCGGCCCGGCTTCCAGCAACAGAACCTTGCACGCCGGATCAGCACTCAGCCGATTGGCCAG
>JBLRWT010000457.1:0-2517 GCA_047921095.1 Wenzhouxiangella sp.
GTACGCGGATGGGTTTCATGTAGAGACATTCCCCGAGGAGGCGTGCATGTCGAGATTCAGTGTCACGGTAATGGCCGTGCCGCGGCCCGGCGCACTGTTGAGGTGCAGGGTACCGCCAAACAGTCGCACCCGGTCCTGCATGCCGATCAGGCCGATGCCGCGGGCTTCGTCCGCCGCGACCTGCGCGGGATCGAATCCGACGCCGTCATCGCGAATCCTGAGTTCCAGGATATTCCCGATGCGGCTCAGCGAAAGCTCGATCTTCCCCGCCTGGGCGTGCTTGACCGCATTGTTCAGGGCTTCCTGGCAGATCCGGAAAATCAGCGACTCCATGTCCTGGTCCCGGTGATCGTCGGACAGGCCGCGGACCGACACCGAGGTTTCGAATCCGGCGACCTCGGCGCTGCGCCGGGCAAGCCACTGCAGGGCGGCTTCCAGGCCGAGATCGTCCAGCACCGGCGGTCTGAGGATGCGCGACAGTTCGCGGGTGTCCTCCAGCGCCTTGCGCGCCAGATCGACATGATCTGAATCAGCCTGCGAACTTTCCGCTTCCAGTCCGTGAACCAGTGCGGTCAGGGTCTGGCCGAGGTGATCGTGCAGTTCGCGTGCCAGATGCCGGCGTTCGTCTTCCTGCACCCGCCAGGTGCTTCGGGCCAGATGAGAGAAATCCTGCTGGATTTCCACCAGCTCGGCAAACATCCGTTCGTTTTCCCGAGCCAGTGCATCGATCTGCCGGCGCAAGTACTCTCGTTCGGCGTGCTTTCCGAAAAAGCGGGAGATGATGGCCATGGCATCATCATAAGCCATGCTGCTGGCGGAACGTCTTTTGCAGGTCCGGCGGCAACTGAGCGGCAAGCTCCATGAAAAGTTCGCTTGAATGTGTCGGGGCGTCCTGGCTCTCGATCCGCTCGCGGATCGCGTGCAATCGCCAGTTGCCCGTCCAAGGATCCAGCGCCAGGGGCGGACGCAGTGTGCGCGAGACGGTCTGCTGCGCTTGCGAGACGTTGCCGCTGTCTAATTGCTTGTCAGCCAGCAGGGCCAGTGAGCGAAGCAGGATCGCCTGATGACCCAGCCGTTCCGCATCATCGGCAAGCTGTTCGAAATCGGCCAGGGTGCCGTTCATGTGTTGCAGCCGGCTGATCCGAATCTCCATCGCAACCGGACGGTTGCCGCTGGCGCGAGCGAGTTGAAGCGCCTCGTCAAAAATCGACTCGGCCGCCGGGTTTTCCTGTCCGGCGGCCAGCACCGCCTCCAGGCGCAGCAACCGTGCGTGCTGGGACAGGTTGGCCTGGTCGGCGAAGAAATCGCGCGCCTGTTGCCAACTCGACCGGGCATGTTCGGAAAGTTCAAGCGATTCCAGCATTTCGGCGGTGCGCAGATGGTATTCGGCCAGACCGCGCCGGTCGCCCAGCGGTTCGAGCAGGGAGATGGCCGTATCGAAGGCATCCATCGCAGCCGCGATCCGGCCCTGATAGGCGGCCAGCAGGCCGATCGATCCATGTACGGTGGCCTCGCCGAAGGGGTTGCCCAATTTGCGCGCGATCTCCAGGGCGCGCAAAAGGCTGGCCTGAGCCTGGTCCCAGCGACCGCGGATAATGTCCAGTTCACCGGAAATCTGCAGGCCAGCCATCAGTCCCTTTGAATTGCCAGCTGCGGTCTGCTCTTCGATCGCATTCCTGACGAACGCTTCGGCAGTATCGTACTCGCCCAGCAGCATGTGAATGAAGGCCAGGCTGGTGCGCACTTCGGCTGCCACCAGGCTGCCGCCAAGCTGCTCGTGTGCGCGCAGCGCATTGCCGTAGTGGGCGCGGGCGGCGTCGTAGTTTCCGACCTCTTCCTCCAGCACGCCGAGGTGGTTGTAGGTCCTGGCCATGCCGTCGAGATCGCCGATCTCTTCGCGAATCGACAGCGCCTGATTGATCGCATCACGCGCGGGTTGATAGCTCCCGTGAATCATGTGCAGCCGGCCCATGTTGGACAGGCTCGCGGCGTGACCGCGCCGGTCGCCGGCCTGGCTGCGCAGGTTCGCGGCCTCGCCGTAATACCGGATCGCGGCATCGAGTTGGCCAAGGTGTTCGTGAGCGATGCCGAGCCCGTTGAGTACCTCGGCCCGCCCCTCGGTGTCCCCCAGCCGATTCTGGATCACCAGCGCCTTGACGAAATAGTCTTCGGCGGCGCGCTGCGGGTCGCCGGACATCACCGCGAATTTACCCAGCAGGAACCATGCGCGCGGGTGATTCGGGGATGCCGCGGTGACTTCCCGGATCACGCGAATGGCCTCGTCCAGCTGGCCATTCCCGGCAAGTAATTCCGTCAGGGCCAATCTGGCATCGGAATCGCCGGGGTATTGCTCGACCAGTTGACCGAACTGCTGTATCGCGCGTCCAATTTCACCGGACAGGGCGAAAAGCCGCGCCCTGGCCCAGGCCTCCGCGCGACCGCCGTGGCCTGCCAGCAACTCGGCGGCCTGTTCGGCGGCATCCAGCGCATGGTTGTAGAAGCCGGCGGCGGCGCGGG
>JBLRWT010000458.1:0-2517 GCA_047921095.1 Wenzhouxiangella sp.
GTCGGTGACGTCATACCCATCCCGCCCGGCCATGGCATAACCCAGCGTGGATTTGCCGGAACCGTTCGGCCCCATGATGGCGTGCAGTTGACCGGAACCGACTTCGAGGTTCAGGCCCTTGATGATTTCTTCGCCACCGACGGTGACGTGGAGGTTTTTGATGGTTAGCATAGTTTAAAGGCGGTTAAAGGGTTAAGGGGTTAAGGGGTTAAGGGGTTAAGAGGTTAAGAGGCTCAAGGAGCAAGGAGCAAGGCTCAAGGGTCAAGGGTCAAGGAGCAAGGAGCAAGGACTGGTTTTCCTGAACCCTGAAACCTGAACCCTGAACCCTCGCTTCTCACCCTACTGCCCCTTCAAGTGAAATCTCCAGCAAGGCCTTGGCTTCCACCGCGAATTCCATCGGCAGCTCCTTGAACACTTCCTTGCAGAAGCCGTCGACGATCATGGCCACGGCGTCTTCCTCACCAAGGCCTCGGGCGCGGCAGTAGAACAACTGGTCTTCGCCGATGCGCGAGGTGGTGGCTTCGTGTTCCACCGTGGCCGTGGGGTTGGCTGATTCGATATAGGGAAATGTATGGGCGCCGCATTGCTTGCCGATCAGCAGGCTGTCGCACTGGGTGTAGTTGCGCGCACCGTCGGCGCGCCGGGCCATGCGCACCAGGCCGCGGTAGCTGTTGTTGCTCTTGCCGGCCGAAATACCCTTGGAGATGACCTTGCTGGTGGTGTTCTTGCCCAGGTGGATCATCTTGGTGCCGGTATCGGCCTGCTGGTGGTTGTGGGTCAGGGCCACAGAATAGAATTCGCCGGCGGAACGGTCGCCGCGCAGAATGCATGACGGATATTTCCAGGTGATTGCCGAGCCGGTCTCGACCTGGGTCCAGGAGATGCGCGCATCATCTTCGCGGCAGTCGCCACGCTTGGTCACGAAGTTGTAGATGCCGCCCTTGCCATGCTCATCGCCCGGGTACCAGTTCTGGACCGTGGAGTACTTGATCTTCGCCTTCTTGCGCGCGATCAGTTCCACCACTGCCGCGTGCAGCTGGTTCTCGTCGCGCATGGGCGCGGTGCAACCTTCCAGGTAACTGACTTCGGCGCCGGGCTCGGCGATGATCAGGGTGCGCTCGAACTGGCCGGTGTCACGCGCGTTGATGCGGAAATAGGTCGACAGCTCCATCGGGCAGCGGGTGTCTTTCGGAATATAGACAAACGAGCCATCGGAAAACACCGCCGAATTCAGGGCGGCGAAATAGTTGTCCTTGTAGGGCACGACCGAGCCGAGGTATTCCTGGATCAGTTCGGGATGTTCGGCCACAGCCTCGGAGAATGAGCAGAAAATAACGCCCGCCTCTTTCAGCTCTTTCTGAAAAGTGGTGCCGACCGAGACCGAATCGAACACCGCATCCACGGCCACGCCGGCAAGCCGGGCCCGTTCGTGCAGCGGCACGCCGAGCTTGTCGAAGGTTTCGAGCAGTTTCGGGTCGACCTCGTCCAGGCTCTTGGGCCGGTTCTTCTGCTTCGGCGCCGAGTAGTAGTGAATCTTTTGCAGATCAATCTTCGGCACGTTCAGATGCGCCCAGTTCGGCTCGCGCATGGTCAACCAGTGATGAAACGCCTTCAGACGCCATTCCAGCAACCAGGTCGGTTCGTTCTTTTTCGCCGAGATCATGGCGATGGTTTCTTCGTTGAGCCCGGCGCGCATGCGGTCAGACTCGATATCGGTGTAAAACCCGGCCTTGTAGCGCTGCTGGATCAGTTGTTCGACTTGCTCGGTGGTCTGGCTCATGACAATTCTCTTTCGCGTTCAGCCGGTTCAGTGGCGCGGATGGCGATGCGGGTCGGGGTCGGGCGGGTCAGGTCGGCCAGGGTCAGCCGGTCGAGCGCATCCTCGACCGCCAGCCCGATGCGCCGCCAGTTGCCGCGCAGACTGCATTGGGATTCATGTGAGCACAGACCCGAGTCGAGACCGCACTCGGTCAGGGCAATCGGGCCTTCCATGGCTCGTACGATCGCGGCGACTGAAATGGATTCCGGCTGCTGCACCAACCGATAGCCACCATTGACGCCGCGCACCGAGCTGATCAGCCCCGAGCGCGCCAGTGTCTTCAACACCTTGGCCACCGTCGGAAGCTCAAGGCGTGTATCCTCGGCAAGCTGACTCGCCGGCACGCAGGCCTGTGGCCGCTGGGCCAGCGAGGCCATGAGTACGGAGGCATAGTCGGTCAGTTTGCTGATTCTGAGCATAAGCTTGAGGATTTCCGAGCTGAGCAAAAACAGCCGTCTACAGCCGAATATTTTTCGACCATAACGGTTCACCAGAAATTATGTGGCCTGAGCGCACCTAATACAAGACCAATTTAGTTCTAATTCCCTTCAATCTGCACTATCAGGCCGACCAGGTCTTGCCCAGAAGCCGCGAAACACTGATCATTCAGACCTGCTACCGCCAACCAGAAACCATCACCAACTTATTTGATGATTGACTCAAGATGACCGACTCAAGACGACACGATGCCGAAACCT
>JBLRWT010000459.1:0-2517 GCA_047921095.1 Wenzhouxiangella sp.
GTCTTGGCAGCATCCACGGTCCGATCTGCGGCCCTGTCCAATGCCGCTCCCGTGCGCGCGGCACCACCTGGTGTCGCTTCCACTTCTGATTCCGATTTGCCGGCACACCCGACCAACGACACGCTCACCAACGCCGCGCAACCCAACATCAATATCCATTCCCTTTTCATACCCATCGCTCCTTTTTTTGCGATCTGATCGCGTACCACCAGACAAAGTGCCACCAGAGCCCCTCATCTACACCTACACTAACCGCAGGCATTTTTCGTTGCTATGGGGTCTTACCCTGCCACCGGCTACAGCCGATCGAAAGCACCGATGGCGATCTCAAGACTGATATTGATAAACGGGGCGGCCTTGAAATGGTCCTCGCGGAAAAAGTCCAGCCCTGGTTCAATTTCCAGGAACAGCCAGTCGCGATGGATGCGCTGGCGGTAGTTCACCCTTGCCAGGTACTGGTCGGTCACCCAGGAGGGGTGTGAATAACCGCGCATTCCAAGTTGGATGGCGGCACGGCGGCGTGGACTGAACCGGACGTCGTAGGAAGCATACTGCCCCCAGTCAACGCCGTGGCTCAATTCCGACCAGACCACAGCCGAGCGCAGGCGGATACGGTGAATTTCGCCAGTTGGCCGGTCAAGAGCAAACTCGGTTCGCTCTCCGAACCCATCCTTCTCGCTCCAGAACCCGCTTTGCCGGAATTCTGCACTCCAGATCTCGAACCACTTTCTGATGTTCCCGCGCAACCGGATCTTGGGCGATGGCTCAGGGCGGAATTTCATACCGGTCGACAGGGATACCTTGCGCTTCACATCGTCGGTAAAAAAGTAGGTCAGTCCCGCCGTGGCACCCTCGCTGCGTTCCTGTTCGATGACCCGGCGATAGCGCGCCGAAAAGATGTCCTCCATGGTATCGTAATCCGTGTCGTAGCTATCCGCGTACAGCTTGAGTCTGTCGGATATGTCATGCAGGCGCAATCGCGCGGAGAAATCGAGCTTGTATTCGTTATGGCCCCCTTCGGACAAGATGAGCCTGGGCGTCACGCGGATGTATGAGCCTTCCACCTGATAGGCTGTCAATAGATTACCGAAGAACCGGTCGGTCATTTCGGAGCCGTGCTCCTCATCCTTGCGGAAGGTGTTGGTAACGAGGTTATTGATCGACTCGGCGACACGCAGGACGCGCCCGCTGAGATAGCGGTGGTACCGGTCGACACGGTTCGTGTCCGCGTTCCCGGGGGCGGGGGCGGTTGCGGTATACGCCCCAGCGGGCATGGTTGCGAGAATGAAGGCCATGCTGGCAGCGAAACGCACGATTTTCCTCAAAGCCGTGCGAGGCGCTACTGGTCGATATGTATTCGTTTTCAATCGGTCTGGCCGTTGTTCATCTGATCGAAGAGCGGCGAGAGTGCCAGGCGATGCTGGTATTGTTCGAGTCCCCGCGTGATCGACAGCAGTTCCTGCTCATCATACGTCAGGTCGGGGTCGCACGCCATGAACAGCAGCCAGATCCCGCCCGGGGTGTCCCGCCGGTAGGCCATCACCAGGCGTTGTCTTGTGCTCTGGACTTTCGCATATTGCAAGGCATCCTTCAGCTTCCGGAAGAATACCCCTTTGACTATCAGCCGCACGGACTCGCCGGGCCCGTACAGGGCGAGAAACGAGGCGACTCCATCCATCTGGATCACGTCCTCGAGATCGGAGCGCCGGGTCAGGTAATCGGGGTTCCTGCTGATTCCCGCCTGCGACAGCAGGTTGGTGTCGGTGATCCGTGCGTACGCCGGTGGGCATTCGCCCTGCCGCAGGACGAATGCATCCAGAACGCTAGCTGGAAACAGGTTCAGCATATGATCCTGCGGCGAGTCGCCGGTGCATCCGGATATCACAGACCATACGCCCAGCATCAGCACCCATACCGCATTGCATCGGATTTTCATTTATCCTCCAGATAATCGATCTCCAGTTTACGAAGTCTTGCGGCGCCTACCTGCCGCGAGATCGGGGGCGCACGGTCCGCCACACCTGTGCCCGTCCTCCCCACGCCTACACTACCCGCGAACAGGGTGCTTTCCTATGGGGTCTTACCCTGCCACCACAGGTCGCAGGTTGGACGTAATGATAGTGATTGCTAGTTACCTCGATTGCTGCGACGCTCGTCGGGTATAAGGAAAGCGTGAAAGAATGAAAGCCACCCCCAAAAAGCGCCCAACGGCTCCGAAGCAATCGGATACTGCTAAACATGCCGTGGCATCAAGCGCGCCCCTGTTTCCCATCGTTGGAATCGGGGCTTCTGCGGGAGGGCTGGAAGCACTGGAACAATTTCTGGCACATGTTCCCGCCGCCAGCGGCATGGCATTTGTGATAGTGCAGCATCTGGATCCGACCCACAAAGGACTCATGCCCGAACTGCTGCAGCGCGTGACCGCGATGCGTGTCGTGCAGGTACGGGACCGCATCCGGATTCGTCCGGATTCTGTTTATGTGATCCCCCCGAACAAGGATATGTCGATCCTGCATG
>JBLRWT010000460.1:0-2504 GCA_047921095.1 Wenzhouxiangella sp.
CCTCATCCGGCTGCTTCCCTTTCTGCATGACCTGATATCCGGGGACTTGGCGCCAGGGTCTGCGGATGCGAAGCGATTCATCGCCGTGGCCCGGGAACTCGGCTTCGATGCCGACGCGCTGGCACAGCCGAGCCCGGTCTACGGACTGCGTGTCCCGCGCGAAGTTGCGGTCGCGTTGGGCCATGCCGATGCCGTGGCACGCACCTACTTTGCCGACCCAGGCTCGAATCAACCCGGCGGCAATTCGCCGCGATTCTGGATGTGGACGCCGAAGCTCAAGCACTTTCGCCAATCCGGAGCCTTCAGGCAGCGCATTCGCGACACCGGCATGCTGGATTACTGGCGCGAACATGGCTGGCCGGAAAAATGCCGCCCGATCGGCGAGGACGACTTCGAGTGCGATTAGTATTTGATGAGCGGCATTGCGACAGTAGATATGTACGAAGATCTTGTCGATGACTACCGGGTGTTCAATGTTGGCGACGATCCGCGCCGCTCCGCTGCTGTACTCGCAGGATTCCAATCCCTTCGCCTCCCCGCATAAAACCCTAACCCCCTGAAAAGGTGGGTGGGCCCGCCAGGCATCCCCGGCGCCTCTATGAGGCACCGTTCTCGCCGATGGCTCGAGGGCGAACCTGAGAAACGCAGCCAATGAAAAAGCCACCCCGAGAATCCCCGAGGTGGCTTTCTTAGATACGCCGATCGCTGATACGCGGTTCGTTGGCTTCTAGCTGGCCTTTGCTGCACGCCGCCGAGAAGTCGCTCATCTGGAAGCCCGCCATGTGTGAGTAAAAGGCTATCTCAGTCGGGCAGCGCCCCATCGACCCGCTGTCGGACGCCGTCTCTGATCTGCTCCGATGTCGGGTGATGTTCTTCGAAATGCTGTTCCAGCCAGTCGGCGCCGTAGTCGTTACGCGGATCCCGCACGATCGTGTGGTCGTGGTTCTCGTTCACACGGTTGTATTCGATGATCAGCCGGGGGCCGTGGACCCGGTAGTAGAATCGACCATCGGTATCCGAGGGGCCACGCCAGGAGAACCAAAAGGCGTCCCATCCGGCTTCGTCAATGGCTTCGAGCTGCGCATCGGCGGCGTCGAAATCGGCATTGCGCACGTACTCTTCCACCAAGGCGCGCAGCAGTCTCATCTGATCGCTGTCGAGCTCGCTTGCCGCCAGTCCCTCGTAGTCCGACAGGCTATCCTGTCGGCCGGGGCCCGTGAAGATATCTTCGACCAATTCATCGGCCACCCGGGCCTTTTCCTGTTGCGCCAGGGTCAGTGCTTCCATTAACTCGATGCCACGGTCGCCTTCCTGCGGCAAAACCATGGTGCCAGCATACGGGCCGGTTTCGACGATCCGCGGCGAACTGCCCAGGAAGATTGGCGTGAACGCGACACGCCCCGCGGATACCGTGAAATTAGCGGCCGCATGGTGGCCGGCCAATCTCCAGCCCCACTTGGCGGAACCCGGCTCTCCGAACAGGGCGACCGCGTAGTTGGTGGAATCACGGGTCGCGATAATCGCCTCTTGCAATGGCGAGAGCTCGACTTCCGCGTTTTCGTTGGCCCGCGCCAGAGCCAGTTCGTGTAACAAGTCGTCCAGCCGCATCACGCCGGTGAGCTTGGCGTAGCCCTGGCTGGACATGGAGGCCCGCAGCAAGGCCTGTGTGGCTTTTCGCTGGGTATCGTTCATGTCTTTGAGCAACAGGCCCGCCGGCGGCACCATCAGGATCGGCAGGTTCGACCAGTTCGCCCGCTCGCCCGCTTCGAACCGGAAGCGCACGGCTTCCCGCTGTTGAGGCTGCAGGGTCTCCAGCAGATTCTGGGCGGCGCGGGCCATCTGTGAGCTGCTGCTCCAGTCATGGGCGTGCGCGGCCGGACACGCTGCAAATAGCAGGAAGATGCCGCCGAGGCGCAGGAGCTTATTCATTATTGGCCCTTCTCCGATGGCGGATCGAGTTCGCAGGCCACGCCGTCATCGACGGCGCCGCGCTTGAGCTTAATGGCCGAGTGTACGTAATACAAAGCCGGTTCTCGCTCTCGAACCCTACCCCTCTGAAATTGGCGGGCCGAACTGAAAGCGGGGCACTGCCAAGTTAACTGCCTAGAATCGATAGAATCGCTGCATGAACACCTACAAACGCCACCGATTTCCGCCGGATATCATTTCCTATGCTGTCTGGCTCTACTATCGCTTCAACCTGAGCCACCGGGATATCGAAGATCTCCTGGCTGAGCGCGGGATCATAGTCACTCGGGAATCGATCCGCCTCTGGTGCATCAAGTTCGGAGCCAAATACGCACGTCGATTGAAGCGCAGACACAGAGGATTCGGTGACACTTTCCACATCGACGAAGTATTCGTGAAGATAAACGGCAAGCAACGCTATCTTTGGCGAGCCGTTGATCAGGACGGAGAAGTCGTGGATGTGTTCTTGCAGGCCCGGCGAGATGGAGCTGCTGCAAAGCGCTTTTTAAAACGGCTACTGAGGTCTCATGGCAGTG
>JBLRWT010000461.1:0-2500 GCA_047921095.1 Wenzhouxiangella sp.
GTTGTTCGGCCTCCAGCAGTTCCCGATCAGAAACCTGGGTGGCAGCATGTGCCTTCAGTGCATCGATCCAGCCATAGCCGACGCCATCGGAAAACTGCTCTTTCTGTCGCCACAGGATTTCATCCGGCAACAAGCCGATGCCAGCCTCGCGCAGGATGTTTTTCTCGGGTTTTCCGGGCCCGGACATCTTGGCTGATGGATCCATGCTCATGGCAACACCAAGAAACTCCAGATCCAGAAAGGGCACCCGGGCTTCGACGCCCCAGGCGGCCATCGACTTGTTGGCCCGCAGGCAATCGTACAGGTGCAGCTTGTCCAGCTTGCGCACCGTTTCCTCATGGAAGGAGCGGGCATCGGGCGCCTTGTGGAAGTAAAGATAGCCGCCGAATATCTCATCGGCGCCTTCGCCGGACAGCACCATCTTGATGCCCATCGCCTTGATGCGGCGGGCGAGCAGAAACATCGGCGTGGAGGCCCTGATCGTGGTGACATCGAAGGTCTCGATGTGGCGTATCACGTCTTCGAGCGCGTCGAGACCCTCCTGGATGGTGTAGACAAACTCGTGGTGCTGTGTGCCAATCGCACCGGCGGCGATCCGGGCCGCTGCCAGGTCGGGCGAGCCGTGCAACCCGATGGCAAACGAGTGCAGGCGTGGCCACCAGGCAGCTTCGGTGTCATCGGTTTCGACGCGTCGGTCGGCGAAGCGCTTGGCGATCGACGCGATCAAAGAAGAGTCCAGGCCGCCCGACAACAGAACGCCGTACGGTACATCGCACATCATCTGGCGATGAACGGCCTGCTCCAGCGCTTGCTTGATGACGGCCGGGTCGGGCTCATTGGTCGCATTTTCAAAGGTGTGCCAGGCGGGCTGGTACCAGCGACGTGGAACGCCCTCGGCAGAATCCAGCAGGTGGCCGGGTGGAAACGCCTGGACCTGCCGGCAACGCGGCTCGATTGCTTTCATTTCCGAGCCCACCCACAACATGCCGTCATCATCACGTCCAAAATAGAGCGGCATGACCCCCATGGGATCACGGGCGACCAGGTAACGTCCGGCAGGTTCATCCCACAGGACAAAAGCGTAAATACCATTGAGCCGATCGAGAAAGTCGACACCATGCTTGCGATAGAGCGCCAGGATCACTTCGCAATCGGACCCGGTCTGAAACTCGTAGTCCGGGCACTCCTGGCGCAATTCGCGGTGATTGTAGATCTCGCCGTTGACGCCGAGGACATGGGCGCCGTCGGAACTGACCAGCGGTTGGGCGCCGGAGTCGATGTCGACGATAGCCAGGCGCTCATGGGCGATGATCGCGCGATCGTGGACGTAGATCCCGCTCCAGTCCGGGCCGCGATGGCGTTGATGCCGGGAGGCTTCCAGCGCGATGCCCCGCAGGCCGCGCTGGCCTGCGGGGATGTCGAACAAACCCAGTATTGAGCACATGGTTTTGAGCTATTGCTTGAAGGTCAATGTATTGACGACATCGATGCCTTCCGGTGTCAGGCGGATCTGAATCCGGCTTTCCTCGTAGCTGTCACCCATTTGGCTGAGAAAGTCCATTGGTGGCAACTCATCGCCCGGCTCGGCGCCGGCAAAAGCCTCGCTCATCATGCCTTCCATGAATCGACCGTATGCGGCCATATTGATGCTGTAACCGAAGATGGCACTGTCGGGCGTCGTGGTCTTGAGCGCGTCATCGATTTCGGCAACCTGGCCTTCCCCCATGGCCAGACCGATGGCGCCATCGGTCAGGGCCAGAAACGCAGGCACGCCTGACATGTAGGGGATCATGCCCTCGGGCAGCCGCTGCGGCTCGCCGCCGGGGCGCAGGTCCAGCGCCGCCAGCTCGGGGGAGAACATCTGGGCCATGCCCAGCAGCATCTGGGGGTTGCGCATGAACACGGCCAGTGTGCCGGCGGCATCCTCGACGCCTGTTTCATCGCGCATGACAATCCGATCCAGGTTCAGTCGAAAGCCATGAATGTTGGTGATGAACGGCGGAATCGGTCGGTTCAGCGCCAGTTGCCAGTCCGCGGCATTGGCCCGAATCTCGGAAAATAGCTCGCATTCGGGCGGGTTGTTCACCCAGCCTGCAACCAGTTCACGACCGAAGTCCCGTGCAGCTACCAGGTTGAATGCCAGTCCGGCAGACAGAAACTCGGTTCTGCCGGTCTCGAGGTTGACCGGCGTATTGGCGATGCCGGCCAGCCTGGCCCCCAGTGCTCGATCGGTTTCGACGCGAGTGTGGAGGGTCATTTCCTGGTTGTCCAGACGGGTCATACCGGAACTCACGCGCGGAATCTGTCTGACCAGCGCGTTGATTTCGGCACGACAGGCCTGATCATCGGCAACCGCTCGCAAACGCTCGCCACGGACGCCGGGGAAAATGGGTGCATCGCCCTGGTCGAGAAAGCGCGCGGCCAGTGCGCCGAAGTCGATGAAACCGCTACCGAAAGGCTCAAAGCCGCGAGCCTGGTTGAAGGACTGCAGTCCGCGGGG
>JBLRWT010000462.1:0-2496 GCA_047921095.1 Wenzhouxiangella sp.
ACCGGAAACCGGAAACCGGAAACCGGAAACCGGAGGAAACCCAGCCAACGAGCCAACCAGCCAACCGCTCTAAACCAGCCAACCAGCAAACCAGCCAACCGCTCTAAACCAGCCAACCGCCTTTTACCTTTGACCTTTCACCCTTCAATTCAAAACATATTCAACTGTCGTAACAACCCGCACCACCTTGACCTCCGGTGTCGAGGGGTCGCGTTCGGTGATGGAGAAGAATCCCTGGCGGGCGGAGCGGATGGGGCCGATGCGGGCTTCGGAGTCGGCGGCGAACTGGTTGGCGGCGCGGCGGGCATCGGCGGTGGCTTCGGCGATCATGTCGGGTTTGATGTCGTTCAAGCCGGTGAACAGGAACTGGGCGGCCTGGCCCCAGTTGGGCGCCAGGATCACGCCTTCGCCGACCAGTTCTGACGAATCCTGCAGCGCCAACAGGGTGGCTTCGACCTGGCTCGTTTTCAGGGTCAGGCCGCGCTCGGCGCTGTAGCGGTTTTCTGGGCGATGCTCGCCATAGGCGTGCAGCCACTGGTCGTTGATACGTGGCGGGTTGCGGGTGATTTCCTCGTCGGCAAAGCCGCGCAGTTTCAGGAAAGCGATCACAGCCTCGTCGGCCTGGTCCATTTGCTCGCGCAGTTCGTCCAGCGAGTTGGCCGCCAACTGGTAGTTCACCGGCCAGATGGCCAGGTCGGCCGCCACTTCGCGCTCGGCGAGCCCCTTCACTTCGACATAGCGATCGCTGATGCGGAAATCCCGCACGGCCCCGGCCATCAGCAGGCTGGCAATGACAAGCCCCAGTGCGACGAGGCTGGCGGCCAGCCAGTTGCTGGAATGATTCATCCACAAAAAACCTGATTGAATAAGGTCTGTACTATAGTTCAGTGGCGCCCGAAGCCGTGATTTATTCAAGGCGCCCTGACTGATAACTCGCCAAACCCGGACTTGCTTTGGATGTGCCTGATCGTCTTCAATTTCACCCCTGGACAACCGCGCCATCTGTTGTTGGCCGCCAATCGCGACGAGTTTCATGATCGCCCCGCCAGGCCCCTGGCCTGGTGGAGTTGGCCAAGCGGGCTTCTGGCCGGGCGCGACGAGGTGGCCGGTGGCACCTGGCTGGCTGTGACGCGCGATGGCCGCTGGTCCGCGGTGACCAACTATCGGGACCCCCGCGCCAGAACAGGTAGTCGCTCCCGGGGGGAATTGCCCCTGGACTACTTGCAGGCGCGGACCTTGCCCGGGGATTACGTCAGCGCCGTCTATCAGCGACGTGAAGACTTTGGTCCGTTCAATCTTCTGGCCGGTGATCACGAGCAGCTCTGGTACTGTTCGAGCGCTACGCCAGCGACAGCCGTTGCAGCCGGCGTTCACGCGCTTTCCAATGGCGCCCTGGATGAACCGTGGCCCAAGAGCAGGCTGCTTTCAAAGGGGATGCGGGAACTGATCGGTCAACCAGACCAGCCAGACCAACCAGAACAGGAACGACTGTTTGCCCTGATGGACGACCGGCGACCGGCCCCGGACAACGAGCTTCCCGACACCGGTGTTGGCCTGGACCGGGAACGGGCCCTGTCGCCGCCGTTCATCGTTTCTCCTGCCTATGGCACCCGCTGCACCACGATTGTCAGTCTGGGGCGCGAAAGTCGGGTCAGCGAGCGCCGGTTCAACCCGAATGGCGAGGTCTGTGGTGATCTTCGCTATCGCTTCGGTTTGTCCCGCTCCGATGATCGCTTCCCCGGTGGCCCGACCTCTGCAGCGAATTGATTCTTAAATTGGGGTTTGACGCCGCTGTCAAAACGTGCGTATACTTTCGCCTCGATCTTCTAATTGGCGTTAGGGAGTTATCATGCGATTGAACGTGCTTTTATCGGGCATGGCTATGCTCGTCAGTGGTTACCTTGTTTTTCCGGCAAACGCAGTTGCGCAGGGAGAGACATTCAACATTACTTCGACGCCGAGCGCGTCAATACCCGACGGTGAGTTCGACGGCTCCCTTGCATCGATGGTGTGTGACATCATTGACGCTTCCTCAATACCGGCCGAATCGACCATTGCCGATGTCGAGATCGGGGTTGCCATCGACCACACCTGGATTGGCGACCTCGTCATCAAGCTGCAAACGCCTGATGAATCGATACTCGGCGTGCTGAGTCGGCCAGGCCTGGATGAATTCGGCGATGGCGGTGGTTGCTGCGGCACCGGGGCCACCATCAGTTCGGCATTTCCCGTCAGCTTTTTCGACACGGCGCCGAACGATGCCGAGGAGATGGGGGTTGACCTGGACAATGGCGAGGTCGTGTGCGCCGATGACGGGCTGTGCGACTACTTCCCGAATCCCGATTCGATCGCACAGCCACCATCGAATTTTGCCGATCTTGCTGGCGGTGATGCCAGCGGTGACTGGGTGTTGTGCATCGGTGATTCCGCCTTCGAAGATTTTGGTGTGTTTGAAAGCTGGACGCTGGATGTCACCATCGAGGGGGAGCTTGAGGG
>JBLRWT010000463.1:0-2489 GCA_047921095.1 Wenzhouxiangella sp.
CTCGCGGGCGCCGCCGGAGGACTCGCCCTGGCCGCCGGGTAACTGGACCGAATGGGTGGCATCGAAAACCACCGGGCAGCCGGTCTCGCGCATGATCGCCAGCGAGCGCATGTCAGCCACCAGGTTGTTGTAACCGAACATGTAACCGCGTTCGCAGACCATGAGTTGGTCGTTGCCGACCGCGCGGGCCTTCTGCACCACCTGGCTCATTTCCCACGGCGACAGGAACTGGCCCTTCTTGATGTTCACCGGCTTGTTCAGGCGGGCGACATTCTGGATGAAGTTGGTCTGGCGGCACAAAAAGGCCGGCGTCTGGATGACGTCGACCACTTCGGCAACCGCATCGAGCGGCGTATCTTCGTGCACGTCGGTCAGAACCGGCACGCCAATCTGGTCGCGGACCGCCTGGAGCATTTTCAGCCCTTCGTCCATGCCAGGGCCACGGTAGCTCTTGACCGAGGTGCGATTGGCCTTGTCGAACGATCCCTTGAAAACATAGGGGATACCAAGCCGGTCGGTGACTTCCTTCAGGTGGCCGGCAACTTCCAGGCAAAGGTCGAGCGATTCGAGCGTGTCCGGCCCGGCAATCAGGAAAAAGGGCTGGTCGAGGCCGATGTCGAAATGACTGATCTTCATGCGCGGACCTTGACCGGATCAGCCTGTTGGGCCTGGTGGCGTTGCAGGGCCGCGCGAATGAAGCCGGTGAACAGCGGATGGCCGTCACGCGGCGTGGAAGTGAACTCGGGATGGAACTGGCAGGCCACGAACCAGGGGTGGTCCGGCAACTCGATCATTTCGACCAGCATTTCGTCAACGGAAAAACCCGACAGCACCATGCCGTGTTCGGACAGTGTCTGGCGGTAGGTGTTGTTGAATTCGTAACGATGGCGATGACGCTCGAAAATCTCGTCCTTGCCGTAGAGCTTGCGCGCCAGGGTACCGGGCTCCAGGCGGCAACGCTGGGCGCCCAGGCGCATGCTGCCACCCAGGTCGCTGCCTTCATCACGCAGTTCGCGCTGGCCCTTTTCATCCATCCACTCGGTAATCAGGCCGATGACCGGATGGGGAGAATCCGGGTCCATTTCCGTGGAGTTGGCCCCCTCGAGACCGCACACGTTGCGAGCGAATTCGACCACGGCGCATTGCATGCCGAGACATATTCCAAGGTAGGGGATGCCGTTTTCGCGCGCATGGCGAATGGCGGTCAGCTTGCCCTCGAAGCCGCGCTCACCGAAGCCGCCCGGAACCAGGATGGCGTCCACGCCCTCCAGCACACCGACGCCACTGTTCTCGATTTCCTCGGATTCGACCGGCTTGATGCGCACGGCGACGCGATCGGCCAGGCCGCCGGAAAGCAGGGCTTCATTGAGCGACTTGTAGGCATCGAAATGCTCCACGTACTTGCCGATCATCGCCACGGTCACTTCATGCTCGGGCCGGGCGCGGCGCTCGACCACGTCTTCCCAGTCGGACAGATCGGCGGCGTTCGCCTTCAGACCCAGCCGATCCAGAACAATGCGATCCAGCCCCTGGCGCTGGTAGAACAGCGGGATCTTGTAGATGTTGTCGACATCAACCGCCGAGATCACCGCCTCGGTGGCCACATTGGTGAACAGGGCGATCTTCTTGCGCTCACCGTCGGACAGCATGCGCTCACACCGGCACAGCAATACATCGGGCTGAATGCCGATCGAACGCAATTCCTTGACCGAGTGCTGGGTCGGCTTGGTCTTGATTTCATTGGCAGCGCGCAGGAATGGCACCAGGGTCAGGTGAATGTAGAGCGCCTGGCGACCATACTCAAAACCCAGCTGGCGGATGGCTTCCAGAAACGGCAGCGACTCGATGTCACCCACCGTGCCGCCGATTTCAATCAGGGCGACATCGTAGCCCTCGACCGCCTGGCTGACCGAATCCTTGATCTCGTCGGTAATGTGCGGGATGACCTGGACGGTCGAACCCAGGTAGTCGCCACGGCGCTCGCGGGCAATCACGTTGGCGTAAATTCGACCGGTGGTGAAATTGTTGCGCTGGGTCATGCGGGTGCG
Organism: Wenzhouxiangella sp.; assembly: GCA_047921095.1. GTDB lineage: Bacteria > Pseudomonadota > Gammaproteobacteria > Xanthomonadales > Wenzhouxiangellaceae > Wenzhouxiangella. Next base: position 2,049 of record JBLRWT010000463.1, read on the forward strand.
CACGAAGCGCTCGTAGTGGCCCAGGTCGAGGTCGGTTTCGGCGCCGTCTTCAGTGACGAAAACTTCGCCGTGCTGAAACGGACTCATGGTGCCGGGATCGACGTTGATATAGGGGTCGAGCTTGATCAGGGTCACGCGCAAGCCGCGGGCCTCGAGAATCGAGCCCAGCGAGGCTGCTGCAATGCCCTTGCCCAGCGACGAGACAACGCCGCCGGTGACGAAAATAAGTGAGGTCATGCCCGGATGTCCAAGTGGTTAAGTCCGGGATGGCATTGTAACCGAATCCGCCGCCCACCGGAGCCTGCGCGAAGGGACAGGCGTCATTGGCACCCGGCCCGATGGCCCCGGTCAGACTTGCTGTGACTCCTCGGGCTCGCTGTATTCGGGCCGGGCCGGCATGTCGGGCCAGAGCACGTTCAGTGGCACTGATTGGCCAGCGCC
>JBLRWT010000464.1:0-2489 GCA_047921095.1 Wenzhouxiangella sp.
CCGAAGGATCTCTATTACATTGGCGAAAACTTCCTGGCCATATTCAACCGCGAATATCGACGCGTGGCCGAGTTGCACGTCGAGGCAGGCTGGGTACCGGCCGACACCCGCATCGACCAGCTCGAAGCGGCCGCCCGCACGGTATGCGAGCCTGCCTTCACGCGGCCGCTGGAAGAGGTCTCGTTTGCCGAACTGGTGGTCAACCTGTTTACCGTCGCCCGACGTTTCAAGCTCACCCTGCAACCGCAATTGATCATGCTGCAGAAGACCATGCTCAATATCGAGGGCATGGGCCGTGATCTTTATCCGAAATTGAACATCTGGGAAGTCGCCAAGCCGGAACTGGAACGGATCTATGCCGAACGTTACGGCCTCCCTCGCACCGCCCAACGCATCGGCCGCCAGATCCCCGGCATGCTCGCTCGCAGCCCGGAATTGCCCACGCTGATATTCGAGTACCTGAAAATGGCCGGCAGCGGCCAGCTTCGCACCCGCGTTGATTCCAGCGACCTGGAACGCCTGGCCAGCGAACTGGGCAACCACAACCGCCGCCTGCCCGGCGCCATCCTCGCCGCCGGCTTCCTCATCGCCGCCGCCGTCATGGCCGGCTACGAAGTAGGACCAATCGTCCGGGACTTTTCCCTGCCCGCGGCAATCAGCGCTGCCTTGGGGCTCATAGTCGGTTGGCGGAGTCTGGGGAAAAGGCATAAAGGTGAAAGGTGAAAGGTGAAACGGCCCGATCTTCCCTTTTACCTTTTACCTTTTACCTTTTACCTTTTACCGCTCTTCCCCCCTGCCTGCAGCAAATACCGATTCAGCCTCAGATCCGTCGCCGCGGCAGCAACATGGCCAACCACGCCCGCGGGCATTTCCGGGGACAGCAGGCTCCACTCGGCCGGCTCTGGCCAGGCGGCAGGAAGGGTCAGGATACTGGCGGGCTGCCAGGCCAGGCTGATTTCTGACAGGGCTTCGCCCAGGCCACTGCCGGCTGCCTTGACCAGTGCCTCGCGCGCTGTCCACAGGGCCTTGAACTCAATCGACAGGGCCGGCTCTTCGAGGCTGCTCAGCCACTCGGCTTCAGCTTCGGAGAAATAGCGCCGGGCCAGCTCCGCCGGGCGTCGCAGTTGACGCTCGGCTTCGATGTCGACTCCGACATTCAGTTCGCGTGCAATCACGATCGCGAGCCATGAGCCCGAATGCGACACGTTGAAACGCAAGCCCGACACGGCAAGCGCCGGTTTGAGGTGCGGCTTGCCGCGCTCGCTTCTCATCAGCGCCACATCCTTGCCGGGCATCCCCAGGTAGCTGCCCAGCAGCAGTCGCAGCACAAACTGCTGCTGGATTCGTTGCTTGAGCACACGCTCCTTGCGCGTCAGACCGGTTGGACCGGCTTCCAGCGGCAGGTCAGTCAGATCGGTCAGCCAAAGATCAATCGTGTCGCGTCGTGGCAGAGCGCGACGGCGCAGCGGTAACTGGACTGCGGTCCATTTATTCATGAGCTGGAAAATCCGGAGATGCCGGCCACACCATATGCCCCATGCGAACGGGCCAGGTCCAGGTCGGCAGGTTTCAGGCCACCCAGGGCCAGGACAGGCAACGGCGAGTGCCGGCACAGGCGAGCAAACTCGCTCCAGCCCAACGGTCGTGCCGAAGGATGGCTGCCAGTGGGCTGGACGGGGGCGATACAAACCAGGTCGGCACCGATCGAACCGGCTTGTCGAAGCTCCTCGACATTGTGGCAGGAGGCTGCCAGCAGCATTGATTCCGGCACCGGGCGCGACTGGCACTCCATCAGCATGGCGCTGGTCAGGTGCATGCCGTCAGCGCCACAAGCCTCGACAAGGTCGGCAGGACCGTTGAGCAGCCAGGTTGCCTGGTATTGTCGTGCCAACTCGCCACAGCAGATCCCCAGGTCAACGAGCGCATCCCGGTCAAGTGAATGTGCACGGAGCTGCAACAGGCGAAACCCCGAGTCCAGGCGGCGGCGCCAATCGGTAACAAACGCCTCGATATCATGGAAATCGGCCGGGTCGCGGCTGATGCTGCAGTGCGGATCAAGGCCCATCGCCCTGACGATTGGACGGTCGGCCGCTGGCATGGCAAGGGTCTGCATATCCGCCAGGGACACCCAGCGCAGGGATTGCCCTTCGCGTCCGACCGGCTCACCCTGCCATTCGTCCACGGCGCGGATCAGCAGGCGAATCGTCTTTTCCGGATAGACATGGGTCAGGGTCAACAGGGGCGAAGAGGCGCTGATCTCGATACCGAGCTCTTCGTTCAACTCCCGAGCCAGGGATTCATGGACAGATTCGCCAGGCTCGCATTTTCCCCCCGGGAACTCCCAGGTGCCGCCCAGATGCTTGCCATCCATCCGCTGACTCAGCAAAATCCGACCGTCTGGATTCCGCATCACTGCCGCGGCAACGTCAATCAACAAAACCTCCCCTGGGTCAGGCCCGGCAAGCCCTTACCCGAGCTGACCGTGACAC
>JBLRWT010000465.1:0-2487 GCA_047921095.1 Wenzhouxiangella sp.
TCACGGCGAATTCGTCGCCGCCAAGCCGGGCAGCTGTATCCGCCTTGCGGATGCATCTATCGAGGCGGTCGGCGACGCCACGCAGCACTTGGTCACCGGCCTCGTGGCCGAGCCGGTCATTGATTTCCTTGAAGCCATCCAGATCAATGAACATCACCGCCAAGGGTACCCCGATTCGCGAGCAATGTTCGACGCCTTGCTCAAGACGGTCAAAAAACAGGCGACGGTTGGGCAGCTCGGTGAGCAGATCATAATTGGCGATATGCCAGATTTCTTCCTCGGCGAGCTTTCGCTCTGTGATGTCATGAAGGATGCCGACGGTATTTTCTTCTTCATGGTCATTGCTCTCTACTGGGATCAGGCACCATTCGAATTGAGTGTCTCCTTTGGGTCCGTACTGGGAAGCCTCTCCATGACGAGCCTGTCTGTGATCGACGATCCAGGCGATCTGTTGTTTCATATCGTAGCCGAATGGGAGCGTGGAATCACAGGCGTCCAGGCCAACCATTTCTTGTTCGCGCAATCCGGCAAGTCTCTCCATGGCCGGGTTCGCATATAGGATGCGGCGTTCGGTGTCCAGCACAAAGATGGCATCGGGCGAGGCGGCCAGGATGGTATCGAAAAGCCGTGTGTGCCGCTCCTTCTCGACGGCATAGCTTAATGCCGAATCGTTGACCGCCTGGTCAATGGCCTCATTGAAGCGAATGAGGTCATCAACCGGCTCCGGCGTTACAAAGCCGGATTGGCGCTCCCACTGTGCGATCACGCTGGCGCGCAGCGCCCGGAACTCGGAAATGGTTTCACTGATGCTGAATCCCCCTGAATGGCGATGAAAACCATGACCGGCAGCGGCGGTAAGGTTGGTTTTCTGACGGCCCCTGGACTTTTGTTTCTGGGCTTCCTTGGTCTGGGGCTGATCCAGGTCGTCGGCGATCGCCAGCAGCATGTTCCTGGCGTGGTCCCGCAAGTCGCGCTGATTCATGTGGCGTGCAGGATAAATCGAACGCGCGAAATCCTCCCATTCCTGGAGTATGTTCTCGAGATTCATTTTGATGAACGCGGCTAACCTCATCTCGATCAACAATGACTGAATCTAGCCAGTATTGACCAAAAGAACATGAGAGTTTGTGCGCGAACGCACTTGCATAGGACGGTACCGCTTGGGCGAGCGGCCCCCGTTACGAGGGTGAGAGTGCAGCGTACCAATGAGCGCGCACAGCGCGTAACCAGTTCAGACATGCCCTCAGAAGAAGGCCAGTCCCGCGCCGCCGATCAAGCTGAACAGAATACCGAGAGGGACGAAGATGACCATCCACAGCAGGGCAGCCTTGGCCCAGTTGGCCTTGCTTGGCGAGGTGGAGGCGGAGAACGCCCAGACCAGCAGCATGATGATGTTGACCAGCGGAATGAAGGTCAGAAAAAGTGTCAGCATCCAGTTGCCGACGCTGGCCGGTGCGTGAGTGTGATCCTGCATGATGAATCTCCCAGTGTTTAGATGAGCGGCGTGCTGCCAGTTCTCATTTGAACGTAGAATTCCTGCAGAACCTGCCATTATTGCTTCATTTATTCCCACCGGGTCTTGACCAATGAGTGAATCGAACTACCTGATCGAGTTTTACCGCAAATGCAGCCGTCTGCCGTTTGGACAGATCATGTTTTCGCGTCTTTTCGCGCGCAAGGCGCCCTATTTTTCCACCATTGGACCGCGGGTTACCCAGCTCGGGCCCAACTTCTGCGAGGTGTGTTTTGCCAAGCGGAGGAAAGTCGAGAATCACATCGGCACGGTCCATGTCATCGCGATCTGCAACGCGCTGGAGATGGCCATGGGAGGGCTGGCCGAGGCAACCATCCCCCGACACTTGCGTTGGATACCGCGCGGCATGCAGGTCGACTACACGGCAAAAGCCGACTCGGATATTCGCGTCACTGCCGAAACCCGGCCAGAGGACTGGAAGCCGGGCGATCTCCCCGTCCGGGTGACCGCCTACCGAAGCGACGACACGGTGGTTGTCCAGGGCACGATCATGCTGTACGTGTCAGAAAAGCCGGCAAAGCCGGATAGATCAAAGGCCAAGGGCGACTAACCGCGAAGGACTCTAGGATAAAAATCAAAAGCGACTAACCGCGAAGACGCAAAGAGCGCAAAGGAAAAGCAGAGCGAAAATCTAGAGCGAAAGGCGTATTTAATATGAAGACATGCCCTTTCACGGCACTACATCCCGCTTGTTGCCCTTGAGCGCAACTGGCCCGTCGTCGATGCCTGGCTAATGAAGGACGAGAACGAAGCAAAGGACACTAGTAGCGGGTAGTACGCTCTTTAAGTCCTTTGTTCGCGCCCTTCGCGGTTAATCGCTTTTTTCTTCTGCTTTTCCTTAGCGTTCTTTGCGTCTTCGCGGTTAGTCGCCTTTGATCTTGACGTTCTTGCGGTCAGTTATCCGGCTTCAGGTGCTGGTCGAAGAAGCGGCTGATCATTTCGTAGACATGAAC
>JBLRWT010000466.1:0-2469 GCA_047921095.1 Wenzhouxiangella sp.
CGATCGCGATGCGTTCCGGGTCGACCGGCTGGAAGCGCCGATTGCGTTGAAATTCGGCAAGCTCGAACTGTCCGGCAAGATCGACCGGGTCGATGAACTCGAAGGCGGCGGATCGGTACTCATTGATTACAAGACCGGCCAGAGCGGCAGGAATTCCTGGGCGCCCGAGGCCCGTCTCGCCGATGTTCAATTGCCGGCCTACGCGGTCAGCATGAACCCGGCGCCGACGGCAATCAGCTTTGCCCGGCTCCGGCCCGAATCGCTGGTGTTCGACGGCCTGGCCGAAGTCGATGCCGGCATGAGCGGGGTCGAGGTGATCGGGCAGATCAGGCGGGCGCCATTCAGGGAAACCGAATCCTGGCAGGCCTTGCTGGCCGACTGGAAGTTGAGCCTTGAAGCCCTGGCCGACAACTTCCAGCAGGGTCGGGCCGCCGTCGATCCGCGCAAGCCCGAAGTCTGCCGCTACTGCCACCTGATGAGCCTGTGCCGAATCCACGAGCGTCAGGCACTGGACAACAACGACCTGACGGAGACCAGCGATGAGTGACCTCGAACAACGCCGGCTTGCGGTCGAGCCGGAACGCTCGGTCATCGTCCAGGCCCCGGCCGGGTCGGGCAAGACCACCTTGCTGGTCGAACGTTATCTCGGCCTGCTGGACATTGTCGAGGCGCCCGAGGAAATCCTGGCCATCACCTTTACCCGCAAGGCCGCGGCCGAAATGCGCCACCGGATTCTGCAATACCTGGATCCGGACTTCACCAGCACCGAAGCGCACGAACAGGCGCCCCTGGCCAAGGCGCGCAAGGTCGAGCAGAAAGTCGCTGAATGGGGCCTGCGCGACAATCCGCAACGGCTGCTGATTCGCACCATCGACAGCTTCAACCATTACCTGGCCCGAACCATGCCGGTCGCCAGTCGGCTTGGACCGGTGCCGGCCCCGGCCGAAAACACCACGGCACTCTATCGCCAGGCAGCGCGCCGCGTATTGGACTGCATCGATGGCCAGGACCAGTTGGCCGAAGATGTCAGGCACCTGCTGCTCTGGCGCGACCACCGCAGCCAGGGCATCGAGGACCTGCTGGTCGGCCTGCTCGGAAAACGTGATCAATGGTTGCGCGCCCTGGGTGTGACCGGTGAGCCGAATCGGCAGGCCCTTGAACAGGTGCTTGAAGGCGTCGTTGTCACCGAAATGCGCCGCGCCGAGCGGGCGCTGAACGAGGCCCTGGTCGATGCCGGCATGACGCCGGCCGAATTGATCGACCTGCTTTGCCAGGCTGCCGACAGCCTGATCAGCGCCGAGCGCCAGTCGGTGATTTGCGATTGTGCCGGCATGGCGCGTCTGCCGGCCGACGATCCGAACGATCTGCCGCTTTGGGGCGGCCTGGCTGAAGCCTTGCTGACTCAAGCCGGCGCTTTTCGCCAGTCAGTCACCATTACGACCGGCTTCCCGCCCAAATCCGCCCACAAGGATGCAATGAAGGCCCTGCTCGACAGAATCGGGCACAACACGCATCTGGCCGAAATGATCCATCGCGTCTGCGGCCTGCCCGACCCCCGCTATGGCGATGCCGAGTGGCAGACGCTGGCCGCCCTGGTTCGTGTCCTGAAGCGGGCGGCAGGCGAGTTGGAATTGGCATTCGCCGCGTCCGGCCAGACCGATTTTGCCGGTCTGGCCGATGCTGCGTTGCGCGGCCTGGGCGATAGCGACTCGGGCTACACCGATCTGGCCCTGTACCTTGATCAGCGAATTCGCCATATCCTGGTCGATGAATACCAGGACACCAACTGGGGCCAGTACGGGTTGCTGCAGAAGCTGGTCGGCGGATGGCAGCCGGACGAAGCGCGCAGCCTGTTCCTGGTTGGTGATCCAATGCAGTCGATCTACCGCTTCCGTGAAGCCGAGGTCGGGCTGTTCATGCGCACCCGCGAGCACGGGATTGGCGACCAGTCACTGCAGGCCCTGCGCCTGACCAAAAATTTTCGCTCGCGCGCCGAAATCGTCAATTGGGTCAATCAGCGCCTGGGGCCAATTTTTCCGCACACCGAGAATATCGCGGCGGGTGCGGTGTCCTATGCGCCTTCCGAGCCCGGCAGAAGCGAAGGTGGCCGGGTCGAAATCCTGGCCCGCCCTGACGTGGAGCAGGAAGCCGAAGCCATTGCCCTGAAGATCTCCCAGGCACTCGACAGCAATCGCGACAACGCCGAGTTCCGGGCCGCCATCATTGTCCGTGCCCGCGGCCACCTGGCCAGCATCCTGCCGGCCCTGGCGCGCCATGGCGTGGCCTACCGCGCCGTCAAGCTCGACCCGCTGACCCGGCGCCCGGTGGTCCAGGACCTGATCGCACTGACCCGCGCCATTCGCCAGCCAGCCGATACCGCCGCGGTGCTGGCCGTCCTGCGCTCGCCGGTTGCCGGACTGAGCCTGGCCGATCTGGCCGCTCTTGCCGGCGACGGAAACAACATCAACG
>JBLRWT010000467.1:0-2459 GCA_047921095.1 Wenzhouxiangella sp.
CGATTTTTGGCCCCGTAACATACTCCGTAGGTAACACTATTAACACTAGGCGTTTTTCTGGTTCAGCCTGGAATCCTGACCAACCTTGACCGAGTAAATCAGGCAGAGAAGTGGAGAGTTCGACTGCCTCAACCTTTTCAAAGACTCCAGTCCGGTGTATGTGTTCAGATGTACACATGCTTAGAAAGAACTTATCATGCCCGCCAGCACCACGATGACGATCCGGCTCGATCCGCAGTTGAAGGCGAAGCTGGGGAGATTGGCCGATGGAACACGCCGCAGCCGGTCCTTCCTGGCAGCAGAAGCCGTGGAAACCTACGTGAACCGTGAACTCGCAATCATCGAGGGCATTGAACGCGGACTTGCAGACGTGGAAGCAGGCCGGACAGTCAGCCATGAGGATGCAATGGCAACCGTGCGGCGAGCGATCAAGGTTGCGGCAGGCGGCACGGCGTGAGCCGACCCGTTCGCTGGTCCACCGATGCGCTGACCGATCTTGCCGATCAGGTCGCCTATATCGCTGCCGAAAACCCCTCCGCCGCCCGTCGCGTGGCCGATGCCATCGACAAATCGGCTTTGGCCCTCGGGGACATCCCGACAGGCCGCACCGGACGGGTGACAGGCACCTACGAGAAGTCAGTGACGGGCCTGCCCTACATCTTGGCCTATGCGATCACGCAGGCAGGCGGCGAGGAAACCGTGGCGATTGTCCGGGTGATCCACACCGCCCGAAATTGGCCCGCCGAGAAATGGCCAGACTGAGCGGATAGCTCCGCTCAGTTCTCTACCTGAGACGGTGCCGTAATCCAGATGGCACAGAAGCTGCTGCCATCGTCCTGCTCAACGATCTGTCCGCCTGCGGAAGAGCAGTAAATCCGTGGATATTGCCCAAACTCGCGCGCATCGCCCCGTCCGATGATCAGAAATGCCGCCAGAAGGCCGAGAACGGCCCCTGTAGCGAGCATGGAGGCCAGCCACACCCAGAACCCACCAAACCACCGCCACGCCTCTCTACGGGCCTCTCCTGCGGCCTGTGAGAGCTTTGCTCGTTCATTGTCGAGGTCACGGCGGATTGTGCCCATGGCGCTCTCAGCGGCCCTCGTTGCGGCCTGTATGGCGCTGTGGGCCATCTGATTGCGGTCTGTTTGCAAAGCGGCCTGAATTTCACCCGGCGCGGCTCTGGTGGCCTGCTGCATGCTTTTGACCGCTTGAGCCACGATCTGGTGCAGGGCTTGGGCCTCGTCCTTGTCGAGGCTGGTGCGCTTCAGGCGTTCAATATCCTGCCGGATCAGGGTGATCTCATCGACGAGCTGCTGGAAGGGGTCTTTGACGCTCATGGCCGATCCGCCTTTGCCGCGACGCCATCCAGTTCCTCCAGCAATCCGACCAGCTCTTTCTGATCGACGTCACGGATGGCGTTCTTGCGCAGGGTTGCGGCCATCCAGCGGGCGATCTTGGGGTCTTTCAGGGCTTCGGTTGTGACGATGGCCCCGACGATGATTTTCCGCCGTGTTTCGCTGGCCTTCTGCCGCTCTTTCAGACGGGCCAGCTTGGCCTGCGTTGCCGCAATCTGTTGGTCGATACTCCGTACCATTCTCGCCCTCATAACTCATGACCTTTGTTGATTTTTGGCAAAGCTTGAAGCAAGGTGCAAGACACGAAGTGCCCACTTATACAAACGCTGCGCGTTTGTGTGGGCGGGGGAGACTGGCGTTTCCCCTCGACCCCTAAGCAAAGTGCGGCACAGAATGGCGATCTATCATCTCAGAGCTTCGATGATTTCCCGCAGTCAGGGCCGCAGCGCCACGGCGGCTATCGCCTATCGTGTGGCGGAGCGTATCGAAGACCGCCGCACCGGACTGACCTTCGATTACGCGGCGCGGGGCGGTGTCGATCACACTGAAACCCTTGCGCCTGACCACGCCCCGGATTGGGTCTATGACCGATCCGAGTTGTGGAACCGGGTCGAGGAGGCCGAGACCCGGAAGAACAGCCAGGTCGCCCGCGAGGTCCGCGTGGCCCTGCCCGCCGAGCTGACCCATGCGCAGCGGGTCGAACTGGTCCGGGACTTCGCCCAGGAACAGTTCGTGGACCGTGGGATGATCGCCGACATCGCCCTGCACGCGCCGGGGCGCGACGGCGATGATCGCAACCACCACGCCCATATCCTGCTGACCACCCGCGAGATTGGCCCCGAGGGTTTCACCACCAAGAACCGCGACTGGAACAAGGTCGAGGTCCTGGAGGGCTGGCGGGAGGCATGGGCGCGGGACAGCAATGCCGCCCTTGAGCGCGCCGGCATCGAGGACCGCGTGGATCACCGGACCTTGGAGGCGCAACGCGACGAGGCGCTTGAGCTGGCGAGGGCGGCACGGTAGCGCGGCGACGAAGGCGCGGAGCTGGTGCAGACGGTGCGAGCCGTCGAGCTGGATCGCCCGCCCCTGCCGCAGCTTTCCCCC
>JBLRWT010000468.1:0-2444 GCA_047921095.1 Wenzhouxiangella sp.
GGAACAATCCGATGAGAAAAATGCAATTCATTCTTGCGGCGCTTTCGCTGGCCTTGATGGTGGCGACTGCCGTGCAGGCCCAGGACGACGGCCCACGATTCTTCACCGAGGTCGAGGGAATCAGCGAATACCGGCTGGACAACGGCCTGCGCGTGCTGTTGATGCCCGACGCCGGCCGGCCGACCACGACCGTCAACGTGACCTATTTCGTCGGCTCCAAGCACGAAAGCTACGGCGAATCCGGCATGGCCCACCTGCTGGAACACATGCTGTTCTATGGCACCCCGGATCACCAGGACATCAAGGCCGAGATTTCCGAGCGCGGCGGCTCGGCCAACGGCACGACCTGGTACGAGCGCACCAATTATTTCCAGACCCTGCCGGCCGGCGAAGAGAACCTCGAATGGGCGATCCGAATGGAAGCCGACCGCATGGTCAATTCGGTCGTGGAGGCCGCGGACCTCGAGTCCGAGATGACCGTTGTTCGCAATGAATTCGAAATCGGTGAGACCAACCCGGTTCGCGTACTGATGCAGCGAGTCATGTCCATCGCCTACCTCTGGCACGGCTATGGTCGATCAACCATCGGTGCCCGCGCCGATATCGAGAACGTGCCGATCGAGCGCCTGCATTCGTTCTACCGGCGCTACTACCAGCCCGACAATGCCGTGCTGATCCTGTCAGGCAACGTCGATTCGGAGCCGGCGCTGGCGCTGATCGAGGAACACTTCGGCAAGATTCCGGCGCCGGAACGCACTGGGGAAATGACCTTGTGGCCAACTTATACCCGCGACCCGGTTCAGGATGGGGAACGCGCGGTCACGGTTCGTCGCTCCGGTACCGTTCGCGCCCTGATGGCGGCCTACCATGTCCCGGCCGCCACGCATGAAGACTTTGCCGCGGTGGAAGTCCTTGCCTACATTCTCGGCGACATGCCCTCCGGCCGACTTTACCAATCCCTGGTCGACACCGAACTGGCCAGCCAGGTCGGCGCTTTCAGCATGCGCCTGCGCGAACCCTCGCTGCTGATGTTGTTTGCCCAGTCACACGATGACCAGGACATGGATGAGGTTCGGGCGGAACTGCTCAATACGGTCGATCATCTGGTTGATCAGCCGCCAGCCGAGGACGAGGTTCGTCGTGCGATCAATTCCCTGCAACGCAATATGGAAATGACCCTCAGTGACAGCGGGCGGGTTGGCATCCAGCTGAGCGAATGGGCCGCCGCCGGCGACTGGCGCCTGCTCTTCCTCCACCGCGACCGGCTTGAACAGGTCAGCGTCGATGATGTCATTCGGGTGGCCGGAAAATACCTCAAGCGGGACAACCGGACCATTGGCCAATTCATACCCGACAGCCAGCCTCAACGGGCAGAAATTCCCCATGCACCTGATCCGGGCACACTGCTGGCCGATTACGCTGGCCGCGAAGACCGCGCCATGGGCGAGGCTTTCGATCCCAGCCCGGAGAATATCCAGGAGCGTCTGGTCGAATTCGAGTTGAGCAACGGCACCCGCGTGGCCCTGATGCCGAAGCAGACCCGCGGTCATCGGGTCCACGGGCAGATCGCCATGAGGATGGGCAACAAGGAAAGCCTGGCCGGCCTGGGCAACATCCCTTCCACCACCAGCACCATGCTCTGGCGGGGAACCGAAAATTTCAGCCGCCAGCAGTTGAGCGACCGCGTCGATGAACTACAGTCCAGCTTGAACATCGGCGGCCACTGGACCCTGGGCATGAGCATGGAAACTCGCCGAGACAGTCTCCTGCCGTTGCTGGATCTTCTCGAAGACATGCTCAAGAATCCGTCTTTCCCGCAACGCGAACTGGCCGAAATGAAGCGTCAACAAATGGCCGGCCTGGATCAGCAACGCGACGACCCCGGCGCCGTGGCCTCCCGTTTGATTAGCCGTCATTACAATATTCATCCACCTGAGCATCCCGAATACATTCCAGACTGGGATGAGGTCGCTGCACGCATCGATAACCTGACTCGTGACCAATTGGTCGAATTTCATCGCAAGCACTATGGTTTCGGTCCCCAGAGCACGATCAGCCTGGTTGGCGATTTCGACCCGGATGAAGTCCGAGCCGCTCTTGAAGCCCGCTTTGGCGACTGGCACAGTCCGGCCCCGTTCGAGCGGATTGGCGACGACTACACTGATACCGAACCGGCCAGCCTGACAGCGCAACTGGACGACAAGGCCAACGCGGTGCTGATTGCCCGCTTCGACTTCCCGATGCGGGACGATCACCCTGACTATCCAGCCATGAGTCTGGCGGGTCACCTGATTGGCGGCGGTTTCTTGAGTTCACGCCTGGCCAACCGGGTCCGTGATCAGGAAGGTTTGAGTTACGGTGTCGGTGGTGGCTTTGGAGCGAGCCCGATCGATGAGCTGGGCTATTTCAGGGGATACGCCATGTTTGCCCCGGAAAACCGTGCG
>JBLRWT010000469.1:0-2443 GCA_047921095.1 Wenzhouxiangella sp.
AAATCTTCGGCTCCATCCAGGGTGAATCCGACCTGGTTGGGTGGCCGACGGTGTTTGTGCGTCTGACGGGTTGTCCGTTGCGATGCCGGTGGTGTGATACGCCGTATTCGTTTTTTGGCGGTGAGTGGCGGGGGTTCGATGAGATCATTGAACAGATCGAGGGCTTCGGTCACCGGCGGGTGTGCGTGACCGGTGGTGAGCCTCTGGCCCAGAAACGCTGCATTCGGTTTCTGACCGAATTGTGTGAGCGAGGCTATATCGTCTCGCTGGAAACCAGTGGGGCCTTGCCGGTGGACCAGGTCGATGCGCGCGTGATCAAGGTGCTGGATCTCAAGGCGCCCGGCTCAGGTGAGGTCGAGCGCAACCGCTGGGAAAATCTGGATCACCTTCAGCCTCACGACCAGATCAAGTTCGTGCTTGCCGACCGACCAGATTTCGACTGGGCACTGGACCAGGTCAACGCACGCGATCTCTCGCGATGGCAGGTGCTGTTTTCGCCGGTCTGGAACGAGCTTCAGCCCCGCCAACTGGCCGAATGGATCCTTGAATCCAGCGCCCCGGTTCGTCTCCAGCTCCAGCTCCATAAATACCTGTGGGGTGATGAGCCCGGCCGGTAAGTGCAGGCTGATCGCACCTCGAGGCAGCAGAAAACCAGGGTTTCATGCGCAGACGGTAGCAATGACAGTCCGGGCTCCGCTACCATGTGAACTGGCTTGGCTTTCAAATTCTTCATGACTGACACAATCAATACCGTGATTTTCCCGGTTGCGGGGCTGGGCACGCGTTTCTTGCCGGCGACCAAGGTCGTGCCAAAGGAAATGCTGCCCATCGTCGACACGCCACTCATTCAGTACGCCGTCGAGGAAGCCGTCGCGGCTGGTGCGCGCAAGTTGGTCTTTGTCACCGGGCGGACCAAGAATGTCATCGCCGATCATTTCGACATGGCCTACGAACTGGAAACCGAACTGGAAAAGCGCGGCAAGCAGGATTTGCTCGAACTGGTCCAGGACATCATCCCGCCCGGCGTGCAATGCCTGTACGTCCGCCAGCGCGCCGCACTTGGCCTCGGCCATGCCGTCCTGTGCGCACGTCCGCTGGTCAGCGACAAGAGTTTCGGGGTGATCCTGCCGGACGATCTGATCGATAATGCCTCAGACCCGGTAATGTCCCAGCTGGCCCGTCATCATGCCAGTACGGGTGCCTCTGTGATCAGCGTGGAGGAGGTGCCGATGGAACGAACCAGCTCCTACGGCGTGGTTGATGTCGATCATTTCGATGGCCGGCACGGGCGCATGAAAGGCGTGGTCGAGAAACCCGACCCGGCCAATGCGCCATCGAACCTGGCGATCGTCGGTCGATACATCCTGGATTCGCGGATCTTTCAGATCCTGGAGGACACCGGGGCCGACCACCGCGGTGAAATCCAGTTGACCGATGCCATCGCGACGCTATTGACCGAGGAGGCTGTGGACGCTTATCAGTTTGAAGGCCGTCACTTCGATTGCGGTTCCAAGTTGGGCTTCCTTCAGGCCACGGTCATTTATGGTCGGCGGCACGAGCGGCTTGGCAGCGCTTTTTCGAGCTGGCTCGTCGAGACACTTGCCAATGAATCTTGACGGTCGTATGTGAAACGACTGTTTACACTTGAATCCACCACTCAATCAATGGACAAAAAAATGGATCTAGCCAAACTCATTGTCGAGGTGCGCAAGGCCGTGGTTGATGCCGCCGCTGAAATACTGCAAATCTACGCTGACCCAAAGCGCTTCGAAACCGAAAACAAGTCTGACGACAGTCCCTTGACCGCCGCCGACGTGGCCGCCAACAAGTTGATCGTGGCACGCCTGCAGGAACTGACGCCGCATATCCCCATTCTGTCGGAGGAATCCAAACAGGCGCCGTGGTCTGAGCGCCGGCACTGGGACGAATGCTGGGTCGTCGACCCGCTGGATGGGACGCGCGAGTTTCTCAAGCGCAATGACGAATTCACTGTCAATGTCGCTCTCGTGCGCGACCATAAACCGATTCTCGGTGTTGTTTATGCGCCGGCCCTGCAGCATTGGTACTGGGCCGCAGAAGGTGAGGGTGCCTGGTACCAGAAAGGCCAGCAAGTACCCGTGACCATCCAGGTGTCGGACAAGCCTGCGGACCGGCCTTGGAAAGTCGTCGGTAGTCGCTCGCACAACACGCCGGAGGTCGATGCCTTCGTCGAGCGCCTGGGAGAGGCCGAAATGGTTGCCATGGGCTCCTCGCTCAAGCTCTGCCTGGTTGCCGATGGCAGCGCCGACGTCTATCCGCGCCTCGGCCCGACATGCGAATGGGATACCTGCGCCGCCCAGGCCGTCGTCGAGCAGGCCGGCGGCCAGGTCGTTGACGCAGACACGGGAAAACCCCTGACTTACAATGCGCGCGAAACCCTCCTCAATCCGTTCTTTATTGCCTG
>JBLRWT010000470.1:0-2432 GCA_047921095.1 Wenzhouxiangella sp.
GCCTGATCCCGGAAAGCCACTGCTCAACTATTGAGCAGTGGCAGATCAAGGCTGCTTAACTATTCAACATGTCGGGCCGCCGGGGCCAGCCGATCGCCCTGTTCCCGGGCTCGCCATGTTGGCACGAAATATGCATCTAAGAGTGCATTCCACAATATAAGGATTGCAGGCTGATGACGCCAACAGAAACGATCAAGTACATTGCCGATGAAGAAATCGAATTTGTCGATTTTCGCTTTGCCAACACACTGGGCAAGGAACAGCACATCACCATGCCGGCTTCGGCTGTCGATGATGAATTGCTGAGCGAAGGCAAGATGTTCGATGGCTCATCGATCGTGGGCTGGAAAGGCATCAATGACTCGGACATGGTGCTCATGCCCGACACCGAGGCCTGGTTTCTTGATCCGTTCGCCGAATACAAGACCCTCAACATCAGCTGCGACATCCTCGAACCGGCCACGATGCAACCTTACAGCCGCTGTCCGCGCTCGCTGGCCAAGCGGGCCGAAGCCTATTTGAAGGCCAGCGGCATTGCCGATACCGCCTTTTTTGGCCCCGAGCCGGAATTCTTCATCTTCGACGACGTGCGCTGGAAGAATGACATATCGGGTGCCTTTTTCGAGATCGATTCGGAAGAAGCCGCCTGGAACAGCAAGAAAAAGTACGAGGACGGCAACCATGGCCATCGCCCCCGGGTCAAGGGCGGCTATTTCCCAGTTCCGCCGGTCGACGGCCTGGCCGACCTGAGAAGCCTGATGTGCCTGACCCTGGAAGCGGCTGGTATCCCGGTCGAAGTCCACCATCACGAAGTGGGAACGGCCGGGCAATGCGAGATCGGCACCCGTTTCAATACCCTGACCCGCAAGGCTGACGAGATGCTGATGACCAAGTACATCATCCAGAACGTCGCCCACATGCACGGGCGGACCGCGACCTTCATGCCCAAACCGCTGGTGGGAGACAATGGCTCGGGCATGCATGTCCACCAGTCGCTGGCCAAGGGCGGCACCAACCTGTTTGCCGGCGACGGCTACGGCGGCCTGAGCGAGACCGCGCTGCATTACATCGGCGGCATCTTCAAGCACGCCCGGGCCATCAACGCGTTTTCCAACGCAACCACCAACAGCTACAAGCGCCTGGTACCGGGCTTTGAAGCGCCGGTGCTGCTGGCTTATTCCGCCCGCAACCGCTCGGCGTCCTGCCGGGTGCCCTGGGTTGCCAGCGACAAGGCCCGCCGAATCGAGGTGCGCTTTGGTGACGCTGCCGGCAACCCTTACCTGATGTTCGCCGCCATGATGATGGCCGGCCTCGATGGGGTGATCAACAAGATCAATCCAGGCGCGCCGATGGACAAGGACCTCTACGATCTGCCGCCGGAAGAAGAGCGTGACATCCCTCGCGTGTGCCATGCCCTGGACCAGGCGCTGGATGCGCTGGACGCCGACCGCGAATTCCTGAAGGCCGGCGATGTGTTCTCCGATGACCTGATCGACGGCTACATCAAGCTGAAAATGCAGGAAGTGACGCGTTTTCGCATGTCGACCCACCCGGTTGAATTCGAAATGTATTACTCCTCCTGAAGGTGGCCGAGGCATCCAGCCAGACTGGCCGGGCCTTGTGCCCGGCCTTTTTTTGTCACTACAATGGAACCTGGCATTGGCTGGTAGAAACCCCCATGAAATTGTCAATGAAACTGTCAACCCCGCTGCTATTGATGCTTTGCCTGATTGTCGCCCCGATTGTCGCCCCGATTGTCGCCCCGCTGGGCGCCCAGGAAATCTACAAGGTCGTCGACGCCGACGGCAACGTGATCTACACCGATGAAAAGCCCAGCGAGGATGCGACCCCGCTGGATTTACCCGAGATCAGCGTGGTCGGCGAGGATGTGGAAGCACCGCCGGTGGCGCTGGCTGAGACCGAACTGGAAACCGAACCGCTGGGATTCCGGATCACCGCGCCCGAAGATGGTCAGGATATGCTGGTTACGGATCAGGCCCTGACAGTCAACATGGCCAGCAACGTCAGCTTGCCGGAAACGGCCCGGATTGTGGTTTACCTCAACGAAGAGCCCCAACCTCCGGTCAGCTCATTGCAGGCCACGTTCGAAGACGTTGAAAGCGGGGAGCACACCTTGCGCGCAGAATTGCAAACAGCCACAGGCCGCGTGCTGGCTTCAACCGACCCGGTCACCTTCCGCCTGCATTCAATCACTCGGGAACAGCCCGCAAACCAGTGAGCCAGCCAGACCCGGACCATTTGGCCACGGGCCTGATCCGGGTCGATCCACAGCACCGAGTCAGCTGGATCAATCGTGCGGCAGCCGATCTGTTTGGCCGCTCAAGGGCAGCATTGCTCAACTTGCCATTGTCAGAACTGTCCGTGGCGCTGGACGACTGGCACCAGCGCATGGGCAACATGGGTCAACCCCA
>JBLRWT010000471.1:0-2426 GCA_047921095.1 Wenzhouxiangella sp.
CAAGGTGTAGAGCCGGTCCTTGATGATGTCCAGGTAGAACGCACCCATGTCGACGCTGCAGAAATGATGCAGGCGCTGATAGATGTTGAGAAAGCGGTAATTGCCGTAGGCGTCGACAATCTCATCCTGCAAGCCGGCGGCCATGTCGACGGCGTAGCGGTCCAGCGGCAACAACTGGTCCATGGGCAGGCTGTGACTGGCCGGATCAAAGCCATGCAGATTGCCCAGGACAAATCGGGCGGTGTTGCGGATACGCCGATAGGCATCGGCCACGCGCTTGAGAATCTCGTCGGAGACATTCATTTCCTGACGATAATCGGCCGCGGCGACCCAGAGTCGGAGCACGTCAGCCCCGAGCGTGTTCATGATCTGCTGCGGTGCGATCACATTGCCCTGCGACTTGGACATCTTGCGTCCGTCGGCGTCCACGGTGAACCCATGGGTCAGCACCTGGCGATAAGGCGCGGTGCCGTGCATGGCAACCGAGGTCAGCAGAGACGACTGGAACCAGCCGCGATGTTGATCCGAGCCTTCGAGGTAGAGGTCAGCCGGTCGTTCAAGTTCGGAGCGCTGGTCGAGTACGCAATGGTGGGTGACCCCGGAATCGAACCAGACATCCAGGATATCCGGCACCGGCTCGTAGCGCTCGGCATCGACACCCAGGCGCTCGGCGATGTTGTCGGCATACCAGGCATCGACGCCTTCGCTGGCCACGATGTCGGCGAATCGATTCAGGATGGCCGGAATTTCGGGGTGTGGTTGCTGACTGTCGCGGTCGATGAAAAAGCCCAGCGGCACGCCCCAGGTGCGCTGGCGCGAGATGCACCAGTCGGGCCGGGTTTCAATCATGCCGCGGATCCGGGCCTTGCCCCAGTCCGGCACCCAACGCACCTGGTCGATGGCTTCCAGCGCTGATTCGCGCAAGTTCGCCTGGTCCATCGAGATGAACCACTGCGGGGTGGTGCGAAAGGCCGTGGCTGTCTTGTGGCGCCAGCAGTGTGGATAACTGTGCCCGAAAGGCTCATCGGCCAGCAGGGTGCCGTTGTCGCGCATGTGCTCGATCAGGGTGCCGTTGGCCTTCCAGACGAACTCACCGCCAACAACCGGCGTGCCTTCAACAAACAGGCCTCGACCATCGACCGGATTGACCACTGGCAGCTTGTAGACCTGACCGATCTCGAAATCCTCCTGGCCATGACCGGGCGCGGTATGAACAGCGCCGGTGCCCGCTTCGGTCGTGACATGCTCGCCGAGGATCACCGGCACCTGGCTGCCGTTGTAAGGGTGGTTGAGCGCCAGAAGTTCCAGCGCCTGGCCACGGACCGTGCCAAGAACCTGGACGTTCTCAAGACCAGTCCGGTCACAGACGGCCTGGCGCAACTCGGTCGCAATGACAATATCGAGCGTCCGACCATCCTTCTCCCCACGCACAAGGTCGTATTCGAGTTCGGCGTGCAGACAGACCGCCTGGTTGGCCGGGATGGTCCACGGTGTCGTCGTCCAGATCACCACGCCCGCCTGCGCCGCCAGATTCTTGGCACCAAATACCCGACCCAGGGCCTCGACATCGACGGCGGGGAACAGCACATCCACGGCGGTGGAGGTCTTGTCCTGGTATTCGATCTCGGCTTCGGCCAGCGCCGATCCGCAATCAAAGCACCAGTGCACCGGCTTGACGCCGCGCTTGAGATGGCCGCGTTCGACGATGCGCGCCAGGGCGCGCAGCATATCGGCTTCATAGCTGAAATCGCGCGTTGCGTAAGGATGCGCCCAGTCGCCCAGACCGCCCAGGCGCTTGAAATCCTCGCGCTGGCGGTCGATCTGCTTGTCGGCGTACTCACGGCACTTCTGCCGGAACGTGGCCGCATCGACCTTGTGCCCGACCTTGCCGATCTTCTTTTCGACCTGGAGTTCGATCGGCAGTCCGTGACAATCCCACCCGGGAATGTAGGGCGAGCGGAATCCGGCCATCAGGGCCGAGCGCACCACGATATCCTTCAGGATCTTGTTGACGGCGTGACCAATGTGAATATCACCGTTCGCATACGGCGGGCCGTCGTGAAGAATGAATGTCTCGCGATCGGCCGTCGCCTGCTGAATCTGCTGGTACAGGTCCTTTTCATACCAGCTTTCCAGCATGCCCGGTTCACGTGTGGCCAGCGACGCCTTCATCGGGAAGTCGGTCTGGGGCAGATTGATTGTGTCTTTGTAGTCCATGAAGGATTTCAGGGTTCAGAGTCAGGGTTCAGGGTTCAAGATGGCGCGGGCCTTTTGGGCGTCGGTGTCCATTTGTGCTTTCATTGTCTCAAGATCGTCATACTTTTTTTCCGGGCGCAGGTACTCCATGAATTCGACGGTCAGGTGTCTTCCGTAAAGATCGCCCTGATAATCGAACAAGTGTGCCTCAAGCAGCCAGTCGGTGTCGG
>JBLRWT010000472.1:0-2424 GCA_047921095.1 Wenzhouxiangella sp.
CAATCCGTTCAGCCCAGACGATGCAATCAAGGTTGTTCCCGATTTTCCGTTCTGGATCAAACCGGTCAAGGGGCATTCATCCGTGCTGGGCTATCTGGTCCGGGACACGAGCGATCTCGAGACCGCGCTTCGCGCCTGCCGCCAGAAGATTCACTACTTCGGCCAGCCCTTCAATGAGTTTCTGGATCGTCTGGAAGATACCTCCGAGATCGATGGAGTCGATGGTAACTTCGCAATTGCCGAAGCCCTGATCTCCGCTCCACGACAGTTCACCCTGGAGGGCTACGTTTATCGCGGCGACGCTTCGGTGTACGGCGCGGTTGATTCCATGCGCGGAGGCATTTATTCCTCCTGTTTCTCCCGTTACCAATATCCGGCACAGCTACCCGACAAGCTGGTCAAGCGCGCAACCGGCCTGATCAGCAAGCTGTTGAGCGTGATGAAATACGACAATGCGCCATTCAATGTCGAGTTTTTCTGGAACCCGGGCACGGATGAACTCCATCTGCTCGAAATCAATCCTCGCATCTCCAAGTCCCATGCGCCGATGTTCCTCATGGTTGACGGCGCCTCGCATCACAAGGTGGCGATCGACCTGGCCCTCGGGAAGAAGCCATCGATGCCGCGGCGCAAGGGCGAGGACGCCGTGGCCAGCAAATTCATGCTGCGCTCGTTCGAGGCCGATGGCATCGTCAGGCGGGTTCCGAGCCAGGAAGAGATGGAACAACTGAGTCGGATATTGCCCGACATGGAGGCCAATATTCTGGTGGATGCCAATACCCGGCTTTCCAGCCTGTTCTACCAGGACAGCTACTCCTATGAGCTGGCCGAGGTTTTTCTCGGAGGTCGGGACGAGGGCATGATCGAGGATGCCTACAACCGCTGTTGTGATTCACTTGAATTTCATATTCAACCCATGCCTCAGAATCATCAATGAAGACTGTCACGGACTTTCCCTACCAGATCATGGAAGAAGAGAATTTGCGGGTGCCGGTGACCGACGGGCTGGAATTGTCTGCCCGAGTATGGCGCCCAAGATGCTCGGATCGAAAGCCCGTGCCCGTCATTCTCGAATATGTGCCATATCGCAAGCGCTTTGGCACCGCGGTGCGGGACGAGAAAACGCACAAATTTCTGGCCGGGCATGGGTATGCCTGCGTGCGGCTGGATATCCGAGGCAGTGGGGAGTCGGATGGCGTTCTGACCGACGAGTATCTGCAAACCGAGCTCGACGACGGCGTGGCGGCGATCCACTGGCTTGCCGCCCGTGACTGGTGCAATGGCAGGCTCGGCATGATGGGTATCTCCTGGGGTGGCTTCAATGCCCTGCAGATCGCAGCCATGCAACCCGAACCCCTGAAGGCGATCGTGACGGTTGCCTCCAGCGATGATCGCTTTGCCGACGATGTGCACCACATGGGCGGTGCGCTGCTGGGCGATAACCTTTCATGGGCCTCGGTGATGTTTTCCTACAACACCATGCCGCCGGATCCGGCACTGGTCGGCGAGCGATGGCGGGACATGTGGATCGAGCGACTGGAGGGCAGCGGCCTCTGGCTCAAGACCTGGCTCAGTCACCAGCGACGAGATTCTTATTGGCGCCGTGGCTCGGTCTGCGAAAACTACGACTTGATCCAGGTTCCGGTTTTTGCCGCCAGTGGCTGGGCGGACGGCTATACCAATACGGTCTTTCGCCTGATGGAGAACCTGGATGTTCCGCGCAAGGGTCTGATCGGGCCATGGGGGCACATCTACCCGCACTTCGGGCGCCCCGGGCCGGCGATCGATTTTCTGGGAGAGTTGCTGCGCTGGTGGGATCGCTGGCTGAAGGGCAGGGCGACCGGTGTCGAGGACGAGCCCATGATCCAGGCCTGGATGCAGGACAGCATTCCTCCGAGCGCCGGCAATGAAACCCAGCCTGGCCGCTGGATTGGCATAAAGGACTGGACCAATGCCGGCACAGTGAACCTGTGCATGAAACTGGGGAACCGTCGTTCTCTGGTTGACGAACAGGATAACGTTTCCGAACGGCCGATGGATGTCCAGTCGCCAGTCACCCTCGGTATGCAGTCGGGAAAGTGGTGCTCCTACGCCACGGGTCCGGATCTGGCCGGCGACCAGCGCCCGGATGATGGCGGGGCATTGGTGTTTCAGACCGCGGTGCTCGAGGACGACCTGGAGATTCTCGGCGCACCCGTCGTTGAACTTGAAATCGCTTCTGAACAGCCCGTCGCTCAGGTGGCCGTTCGCTTGTCGGACATGCGGCCTGATCACCAGGTGACGCGGGTGACCTATGGTCTGCTGAACCTGAGCCACCGCGACGGCAGCGAGAATCCCGAGCCGCTGGAGCCGGGCAGGCGCTACCGGGTCAGGGTGCCCATGAACTACGTGGCGCGCCGCTTTCCAGCCGGACACCGGATCAGA
>JBLRWT010000473.1:0-2424 GCA_047921095.1 Wenzhouxiangella sp.
CTTTCTGCAGGACGATGACCCGTTGACTGTCAATCGGATCGCCATGTGGGATGGCATCCAGTGGAACGCACTCGGTGACGGGATGGACGGCAGCGTTGAAGCCTTGAAGCTGGTCAACGGGACGCTCTATGCGGGTGGTTTCTTTACCCAGGCCGGTGGCCAGCCGGCCGACTTCATCGCCGCATGGAACGGCATGCAGTGGAGTCCCGTCGGCGGCGGCATGGACAATTTTGTGCGCGATCTTGAAACTGACGGAACACGCGTCTTCGCGGGCGGTTTTTTTAATACCGCTGGAGGTGTGACAACAGGCGAGATTGCGGTCTGGGACGGTACGAGCTGGAGCTCGATCAATGGACCAACCTGCTGCTTCGGGGATATGGATTATGCTGCCGGCCGGCTGGTTGTGACCGGCGGCTTCAACTCGGTAGACGGTGTGACCGCTCGAAGGGTCGCAATCTGGGATGGCGAGAACTGGTCGGCAACGGTCGATGAAAGCGCATTTAGCGGCTTCGGGTCGACGATTCTCGCTGACGCGAATGACATCTATATCGGCGGAAGCTTTTCCGTCATCGGCACATTTTCCCCTGGGAATTTCCCCGATGAAGGAGTCTTTGCCAATCGTATCGCACACTTCAACGGCGCAGCGCAGGAGTGGCAAGCAATGGGCGATGGGCAGGGGGACAACGTCAGTGGCGCGGTTCAAGGAATGACGGAATTCGGAGGTGAACTTTGGGTGGTGGGCAACTTCCAGGCCGCTGGCCGAACGCCGATATCATCGGGCCTTGCACGTTGGGATGGCAGCAACTGGCAGGCAGCACCGGGAGATACCATCCCTTGTGGTGTTATCACAAGACTGGCCAGCGGAATTGACAACCAACTGTTTGCCCAAACAAGTTGTAACCGTTCCAGCGGAATTGACTGGTATCGGACCGCTCGCTTCGATGGCACTGACTGGCAACCGCTGGACCAAGGTCTTGGATTTTCTATTTTTGATATTACTGTCGACGCGGTAACCGGCGATGCATACTACGCCGGAAGCTTCACCCACACTTTTGGTGAGAATGCTGTTGCCGTCAATCGAATCGCCCGCTGGGACGGCATCAGCTGGTCGCCGGTGGGAGAAGGGGAAGAGAACGGAGTGGCAAGCACCAACTCACTATATTTTACTTCGGTTGATTCAGTCGCGGCTTACAACGGCAACGTCATGGTCAGGGGCTTCTTCGATCGCGCCGGAACGGCTGAGGTGGATCGCCTGGCACTTTGGGATGGCAACGCCTGGATGGTACCGGGCGAGGGGCTGAACAACGGCGGCTTCAGTCCGTCTGTCAATGATCTGGCCGTTCAGGGCGATTCGATCTTTGCCGCCGGATTTTTTACTCGCTCGGGCGAGCAACAGTTGCGCCGTATTGCGCAATGGGACGGCTTTTCCTGGCAGCCGCTGGCCGGCCCAGCCGGGGAAGGGATCGGCTTCACGCCGCGTGAGTTGCATGCAACTGTAGACAAGCTGTATGTAGGTGGTGATTTCCTGGAAGCTGGCGGCCGTCCGGCCAACAGGATTGCTCAATGGGACGGCGCGGATTGGCGTTCGTTGGGCGCCGGTAGCGAAAACGGACTCGACCGGGTCGATGGGACCTTCAATCCCATCAGTGCAATGCAGTCGACCGCAGACGGCATCTTCGTCGGCGGTTTCTTCGGCGGAAGTAACGCCGTAACCTCGCCGAACCTGATCCGTTTCGTGCCGATGGAAAACCTGGACCTGTCCATTGCCGGGACGGTGACCGCGATTTCCGGAAACCAGCTCTCCTACGAAATCACGGTTATCAACAACGGCGAGTTCGCGCTGGTCGACGCCAGCCTGGCGGGCAACTGGTCGCCGGCGCCGCTGGCGGTCAACTGGAGCTGCACCCCGGTGGCGCCGGCCACCAGCGGCTGCACGCAATCCTCGGGCAGCGACGACCTGAATCAGATTCTCGAGATTCCCGCCGGCGCGACGCTCATGTTCGAAGTCACGGTCGAAGCCGAGCTTGCAGCCTCCCCGTTTCTGGATTTCAGCGGCAACTTCAGCGCCGCCCCCGTCGCCGGCGCGACCGGCAAGACTTCCGATTCCGTGGCGATCCAGACCGCGGTCTCGAGTGACGCGCTTTTCAAGGACGATTTCGAAAGCTGAGAACCGGACCTCAATCGGCCAGCAACCGGCCCGCAAATGCGGGCCGGTTCGCTTTACTGGGGTCTGACTCTGGCCGATTCGTCAGCATTCGTCAGCATCAGTAATGATACCGGCAGGCAATGATCGTGACCTGTTCGGCATCGACCGCATAGACGAGCCGGTGGGTGTCGTCGATCCGTCTGGACCAGAATCCGCTCAAGTTTTCGCGTAAGGGTTCGGGCTTGCCGATGCCCTCGAACGGCGAGCGCAGAACATCG
>JBLRWT010000474.1:0-2422 GCA_047921095.1 Wenzhouxiangella sp.
CTCTCTTGAACGACGGTTCACAGGTCAGTCGCGGTATTCAGCAGAAACATGACCGGACTTGTTCGGGCAGAGAAAAAGTCGTGTCCCGATTTGAGACGACGCACTGGCGTCCAAGCCTGAAAACAGATTTGCGGCAAGCGTTCGTGGACATCTGGGATACTTGTCTGCCTGGAAGATTCAGCTTTCTCGGAAGGAGTGAGCTGAGCCAGCAATTCTGACACCGGGCGACAACGATTGCAATCTGCCCCCATACCAAGCCAAACGCGCCGAATCGCAGTCATCAACACGTCAAGGCCGACGACGGCCGCCAGCCCCGAATGCCTGCTCGGACTCCAACTCCGATGTCGGCATGGCCAAGACGATCAGTGTCTCCATTCGCAGCCTGGCTGATCTGTTGGGGCACCTTCGGTCGGATTTATTGCTGCTGATCGCCGACCGCTACGAAATGCTCGACCCAGTCATCGACAACACCGTCGAGCAACGCCAGCGGCATGGCGCCGTTGTCGAGGATGACGCGGTGAAAATCGCGAATGTCGAAGTCTTCACCGAGGGCTTCTTCCGCGCGCTCGCGCATGGCCTGCATCCGCATCATGCCGACCTTGAAGGAACAGGCCTGGCCGGGAACGACCAGGTAGCGTTCGATTTCGGCCACGACATCGCTCATCGGCATACCCGTCACCCCGTGCATGTATTCGATGGCACGCTCGCGTGACCAGCGGTGGTGGTGCATGCCGGTGTCAACCACCAGACGCACGGCCCGAAACAGCTCGGCCTGCAGGCGACCCAGGTTGTCGAACGGGTCATCATGAAAACCCATTTCCCAGGCCAGACGCTCGGCATAAAGCGCCCAGCCCTCGGCATGGGCGTGCAGACTGACACTGCGACGAAAATCCGGCACATCCTCCATCGCCTGCATGCGGGTTATCTGCAGGTGATGGCCGGGAATGGATTCGTGGTAGGCCAGCGTGCGCAGGCCGAAGTGCGGATGTTCTTCCACTGCTCTCAAGTTGGCAAAGAAGATGCCCGGACGCGACCCGTCCGCGGCCGGGCGCATGTAGTAGGCGCCAAACGCGGTCGCTTCACGGTACTCGGGCACGCGGTGGACTTCGATCGGTGCGGTCGGGCCATCGTGGAACCAGCCATCCAGACCTTGCTCGATCTCGGCGACAATTTCGCGGTAAGCATCGAGGATGGCTTCACGGCCTGCGTCGCTGTCTTGGAAAAGGAATCGCGGTTCGGCATTGAGCGCGACCATGCGCTCACCCACGGTGCCTTCGCAATAGCCTTCGGCGCAAAGGATCCTGTCCATCTCGTTCTCGATTCGTTCGACTTCGTCCAGGCCAAGCTGGTGAATTTCAGTCGGGCCCAGCTCGGTGGTGGTATGGCCGCGCAGCACCCATCGATAAAAGGCATCGCCATCGGGCATCCGCCAGACGCCATCGTTGGATTCGGCCTGGTCAAGAAGACTTTCCAGGTAGGACACCAGATGACCGTAGGCCGGCACCACGTATTCCCGCACGGCTACGCTCAACTCGGCCTCCAGGCCTGCGCGACGCTCGGGGCTGAGCACGCCGGCACGAGCGCCCAGTTCGGTAACCAGCGGATTGGTTTCGGCCGCCCCCTCGATGAAGGCCAGACTGTCGCGAATCGTTTTCTCTATGGCAAAGCGCGGCGGCAGCAGACCTCGCTCGGCCCGGTAGGCGACCACATCAACCGTGCCGGCAAAGACATCCGGGAACTGGCTCAGGCGCTGAATATAGAAATCGACGTCCAGATCGTTTCGCAACGGGTGCTGAGCGGTCATGAAGCCGGGCAGCAGATTGTGGATGGCCATCAATTGGTTGACTGGGAAATCGTGAAACGCGAACTCAGCGCCACCGATCTGCTGGTCCAGCTGCCAGATCATGATGTCGCGTGACAACGCGTTCTGAGCCGTCAATTCAGCGTCTTCGAACTCGGCCAGTTGCGCCCGATGCTGCTGCGCCAGCGTGAGTTCGGCCTGGCTGCGCTCGACCGACGGAATATCAAGACGACCCAGATATTCAGCCTCGCGCTCGGTGCCAGAGTAATGGCTCGCCAGCGCCTGTGGGCTCAAAGCCCGCCGCTCGTCGACGACCTGATCGAAAAACCCCAACAGGCGATCATCAGCCGAAGCCGCGTCGCTGTCTGCAATCGATCCGCTGGCCGCCGTGGCTCCAACCCGCTCCGCCGTATCGCATGCCACCACCAGCACAACGGGCAGCAGCAAAAACAGCTTCATCATTTCACGCATCAATCCGTACTCCACACAGTGTCATCCCGGCGAAGCGCCGGGATCCCACGTTCCCGGCCTTGGGGATCCCGGATCAAGTCCGGGATGACAGATGGCGGTCCCCGTCTCAGACCACAGCCCCCGGCCCACCGACGCACCGACGCACCGACG
>JBLRWT010000475.1:0-2418 GCA_047921095.1 Wenzhouxiangella sp.
CGATATCGATGGCGATGGCATTTCGAACGAGAGCGACCGCTTTGATTTCGATGCCGATAACGGTCGCGGTACGTCTCTGCCGCACCGGTTGGCGTGGAGCGGTGAAGTCATTGGCATGCTGGGCGGCATGACCGCGTATAACGCGCCTGGCTTCACCGGCCTGATGGCCAACCCCGACGACCAGGTCAGCGTGCTCGACCAGTTCAACCCGGACCGCCTGATTCCCGGTGGCGCGGCCGGTATCTTTACCGTCGAGGAGGTCACCGCCGGGGATGCCCGGTTCAATACGCAGGAAAATGCCTTCCATTTCGGCGTGGATGTCGATGGCGCCAGCGATGTCTTTACCGCCCGCACCCGAATCATGGCGCCGTTCGCCAACGCGACCCCACAGGACAACCAATCCATGGGCATGGTGATCGGCAGGGGCGACCAGGACAACTACATCAAGCTGGTTACCCATGCCAACGGTGGCGCCGGTGGGATCAAGTTCGCCCGCGAAATTCAGGGTGAGTTCGATGGACAGCAGGCAGGCGCGGCCATCCTGGGGGCAGACTTTGTGGATCTTTACCTGGTCGTCAATCCGGCTACCGCCACTGTCGAGGCCAGCTATGTGATTGTCAGGGACGGCATTCGCGACCCGCGCACGGTGGTCGGTGAGGCCATCCAGATGCCGTCCGATTGGCTGAGCGATGCGATCAACGGGCTGGCCGTCGGCATCATCTCGACCACGGGTGGTGCTGCCGTGTTTCCGGCAAGTTGGGGCTTCGTCGAAGTGTATGAGGGTACGGGAGAAGCCTTTCCCGTACCGGGCGAGGGTCAGCTCGATGCCGATCCACCGGTCCTGGTTTTTCCGGAAACCCTGATTGATGTCACCGCCACCAGGACCGTAACGCTGCGCAACACCGGCGAGGCGGCGCTGGAGATCAGTGATGCCGACATGACCGGGGACGACGTCTTTGTCGCCGAATCGGCCCTGCCGCGAACGCTGGAACCGGGTGCGACCTACGACTTCACGGTCAGCTTCACGCCAGATGTCGCGAGCGGCTTCGAGGCTGTCCTGGCCTTGTCGCACGACGGTCCCAACAGTCCGCTGCAGATTCCGGTGACCGGTGACGGCACGTCTGTTCTGAAGCCCGACCCGGCCCAGGTCGACTTTGGCGGGGTCGTGGTCGGATCGTCGACATCGCAATCGATCAGCCTCGCCAATACCAGTGGAGCGCCTGTGCTGCTTGGCAACCTGGGGATCGGCAGCAGGGACGCGAACGAGTTCGACCTGGCTGCGGCAACCGACGACTGTTCGGGCGTGACGCTCGGGCCAGGTGAGACCTGCAGCTTCGCCGTCGCGTTTCAGCCCGCCGCGACCGGCATGCGAAGCGCGCAGGTCGAAATTCCGTCAAATGTCGGCACTGTCATCCTGTTGCTGGAGGGACGGGGCCGAATCGCACTGGATCTGTACATTGATGCAACCCCGAATCCGGCCGTGGCCGGCAATCCATTGACTTATGCCATGGTGGTGAGCAACCTGGCCAGTGTCCGGGCCGATAACGTGACCCTGACGACCACCTTGCCGGCTGGTACGGCGCTGGCTGATACCCAGGGCTGCGAGCAGGACCCGGCGGGTCACCCAGCCTGCACGATAGGCTCGATAGATGGCAATGAGAGCGCTGAGGTCTTCATCATTGTTGACGTATCCACCAGTGCGACCGGCTCGCTGCGGTTCGGTGCCTCGGCCAATGCAGACCATGCGGCCGGGACGATCGTCAAGGAGGCCACGACCAGCATCAGCCAGATGGCTGACCTCGCCCTGGTCATGACGGGCGGCGCAGTTCCCGTCGATGACGAGGCCATGGCGTTGTTGTACGTGATCGTGGTCAGCAATGCCGGTCCAAGCGATGCAATTTCGGCCCTGGTGATGACCGAACTCGCGCCCGGGCTGGAGAACGTCGACTGGACTTGCGAGGCTGATATCGGAGCCGCGTGTGCCGGTTCGGGCGAGGGGGAGATCGACGATCTTGCCGATCTTCCTGCCGGAACCAGCGTGACCTACCAGGTCGAGGCCACCGCACCGCGCGCGCTGATCGAAGAAGGGGTCACCAGTTCGGCCGAGGTATCCCCCTCAGGCGATCTGGCAGATCCGGACCTGGATAACAACAGGGACTCGGTCACCATCGTCGAGCGCCTTTTCCATGACCGGTTTGAGGCTGATGACTAGGGAACCTACAATGAGGCCATGAACCCCGAAGTCATCGAGAACATGATCAGGCAGGGCCGCGACAACTACGAGGCCAGGTTGGCTGCCGGGCAGGCACGGTTGAAGCTCGGCGACCTGGCCCGGGCGATCGAGCACCTGCAACATGCGGTGGAATACAAGTCGGATCGGACCATGGCCTGGCAGGAGCTGGGCAAGGCGCTGAACGA
>JBLRWT010000476.1:0-2414 GCA_047921095.1 Wenzhouxiangella sp.
CAGCTTTCTCGATAAACGAGATCGTCACGATGTGGAAGCAGCCAGTTTGCCAGGGACTTGCCGATGACGGGTGTGCCACGTGTCTGTTCAAGGTGCGCGGTGCGAGCCGAATTGATCTGCAGAGAAACCCCGTTGGTAAACTGGTTGTCGGAGCCAAGGTAGCCGTCATTGGACCATCCTAGACGCCACGTCTGATCCGCCTCGGCCGCCAGTAGCGAGCAACTGACCAACGACCAGATGAGCAGCGCACCGCACTTGGTGCCGAAGCCAAGTTCTAGTTTCATTTCACATCCAGAGTCAGGTCAATCGCAAACCGGGAAATAATCGTGGCAAGCAAGAATCATAGCGTTTTCCGCTTGAGTCAGGTGGAAATTGTCGCTGTCGCCGAATGGCGCGTCAGCCCTTCCCGACTCGGGAGAAGCCGTGCACCGATTACTGCTATCGCGAGTTCGGCCGGCTGGCCTCAATCGGCGGTGGCCAGAACGTCAATAGGATTGACAATGATTCTCATTCAGATAAACTGCAGTCATGTATGTTTGTGTCTGCAATGCCTTGAAGGAAGAAACAGTCCGCACGTTGGCTGACGAAGGCCTGTCTTTCGAGGAAATCCAGCAAGTGACGGGCTGTTCGGCCACTTGTGGCAGTTGCCTGGAGTTCGCCGAGGCCCTCGTCGCCTCGGTCCAGGGTGAGGCGCATCGCCCGCCCACCCTGTCCCTGGTCGTCAACGGCTGATCATTGCTGCCGGTTCCGGCGGCAAGCCCCGACTACTCTCTGCTACCATATCCGCTGCTTATAATTGGGCGGGTTAAACGCATGAAAGGCGATCCGAAAATCATCCAGTTTCTCAACCAGGCGCTCAAAGCCGAGTTGACGGCGATCAACCAGTATTTTCTGCATTCGCGAATGTACGAGGATCGCGGCCTGGCGCGGTTGGCGAAAAAAGAATACGAGGAATCGATCGAGGAAATGAACCACGCCGACCGGCTGATCAAACGCATCCTCTTTCTCGACGGCCTGCCCAACCTCCAGGATCTGGGGCGCCTGAGTATCGGCGAGACGCCGCGCGAAATGCTCGAATGCGATCTGGCCCTGGAACGCAGCGCCTTGCCCATGTATCGCGACGCGGTCGAGGCGGCCGAGCAGGCTCGCGACTACGTCAGCCGTGAGCTTTTCCAGAAAATCCTCGATGACGAAGAAGAGCACATTGACTGGCTTGAAACCCAGCTTGACCTGATTCAGCAGATCGGCGAGGAACGTTACTTCCAGTCGCAGATGTGATCAAAAGCGCTGCCAGGCAGCGCTCTCGATGTGTTCTGTTGTGTCGATGCGGCGCAATGCTGAATCATTCAATCCAGCGGCTTTCTGAAACGAAGCGTCATGCGATCCGACTCGCCGATAGCCTGATACCGTTGATGACATTGGTCACGCTCCGGACCTTCATTTATCTGGCCACACGCTCGGAACCCGGGCGGCAATGACCAGACGCCGGCTGGATGGTCGCGAGTGTCATTCGGATTGGAATTGATCTCGCTTTCTGCCTCCAGAACGAATCCAGCCGCTTCGGCCAGCTCGACCACGTAGTCGACGGGCATGTAGCCAATGTCCGGGATCGCCTCGCGTGGTGTTCCCGGCTCGGCTCGATGCTGTACCAGGCCCAGTGCGCCACCGGGTTTCAATGCATTGAAGATCACCGGGAACATGTCCTCCCCGTAGGCTCCGCGTATCCAGTTGTGCACATTGCGAAAGCTGACCACCAGGTCAACGGTTCCCGGCGGTGCGATAGTCGTGCGTTCCGGTATGGCCAGCTCGGTGACAACAACATGATCGTACACGTCCGGTCGCGCCTGGAGCTTCTTCCGGTAGGCAACCTGCATGTCCTTGCGCCACTGCGGTGTGCGGTCGGCCGTCATGCCGAATCCGGCAGCGTAATAGATGCCATCGGGCCGGGTAATCGGGGCCAGTACCTCCGTGTACCAGCCGGTCGCTGGCCAGATTTCGAGCACGGTCATGTCCGGCTGCCAACCAAAGAAGGCGAGGGTATCTGCCGGGTTCCGGTGGGGATCACGTATCGCGTTGGCTGGGTCGCGATGGTCTCCGTCCAGACTTGCGGTAATCAGCATACGCACCTGATCGGTGGACAACTCGGCGTGCGCTGGCACGAAAAAGTGTATGGACAGGGCTATCAACAGCAACGGTAATCTGGTCAGCATGCGTTTCCTTGCTTGGTGCGATCGAATTTCAATCAGTCTCTTAAAAGGAGCCTCTGAACAAGAGACCGGTGCACGTTCGATGTGCTTGCAAGGGTCTGGTTTCTACTCAGTCTTCCGACCGGGCCAGCATGTAGTCGATGGCCAGGCTGGCCAGGGCGCGTACGCCGGTCTTCATGCCGCTTTCGTCGAGGTAGAAGTCCGGGG
>JBLRWT010000477.1:0-2413 GCA_047921095.1 Wenzhouxiangella sp.
CGACACTGGTGTTGAGTGACCCGATCGACTTCAGTAAGGGCGAGGTCTTCAGGATGAAGGTCTGGTCGCCACGGTCGGTGCCGGTATTGTTCAAGCTCGAAGATGCGGTCTCTGGCCTCCCGGAGCTCGGCAAGGAGAGCACAGTCAGCCACAGTGGCAGTGGCAGCTGGGAGGAGCTTTGCTTTGATTTCTCGGGCGACGTGGCGGGGTTCTCCAGCCGGTCGATCACGTTTATTTTCGACCTCGGCACCCTCGGTGACGCTGAGAACAACCCGGAGCAGTGGACGTTCTTCTTCGACGAGATCACCCAGGTGACCAGCTGTGCCGGCGGTGGAGCCGACCCCGGGATCATTCCGGACGCGGTTGTCTATGCATCCAATCCCAATGTAAACGTGGATCTGCCGCCCCCCGTGGTCGATGATCTTGGTTCCGGTTCGACGTTCGACTTTTTCTTCGCTGGTGATGCTGACTTCAATCCGGCATTGCGGGTCAGGAGTGGTGGAGACACCGGCGGCGGTATCGATGGCAACATCGCCGTCAACGGCGGATTCGAGACCGGCACGTTCGACGGCTGGCAACCGTTCCCGAACAATGGCGTACTGGCGGTCGTTACCGATAACCCCTCATCCGGGACCTTTGCGGCGAACCTTCTCGTACCCGTGCGAGCAGAAGGCGATCAGGCGGCCGATCCCCTGATCAAGAATGCCAACCTGCAAGCGGGCAGCCTCACGCCCGGCGCCGAGGTCACCGTCTCGTTCGATATGCGCGGTACGCTTTCCGGCGCCGGCGGCGTCGTGTTTGCCGAGCTGTTTTCCGAGCTTGCCGGTGAAGGCGTGTCCAAGGCGGAGATTCTCAGCGGTGGACCATTGACGCCGACCGCCGGCTGGACGACCCACAGTTTCACCACGACCCTGGGGCCCGATGTCAGCGGCGGCGTGACGCTGCAACTGAAAGCCAGTTGTGGACCCGTCGAGGGCTGCGGTGTCGATGCGTTCATAGATAACGTCTCCATCGTGATCGGCACGGGTGGAGTCGCCACCGTAAACGGCGCCGGCGATTTCTCCATCATGAGCGCCACCAGCGAGTTTTCCACCCTGAACTCCACTGACGCAAACGTTGGGGTCATAGCACTGACTGGCTATGCGCCAGGTTTCGCGGCCGGCTTCGAGACCTTCAATTTCAAGGTCAAGGGCCTGCCTGCAGGCACGATTGAAGTCAGGTTCATCGAAGGTGGCGACACGAGCAGAGTCTACGACGTCAACACCTTTGCGGGCTCGACCAGCCTCGGAAATGGCTGGTTCCAACTGTCGATACCGTTGACTGATTTCGCGGCAACCATCGCCAGCAATCAGGGTTTCGTGCTCGGACCATTGGGTGAACAGGCGGTACCGTTTGCATTCCTGCTTACCGACATAGGCTTCAGCGGCACGGCCGGTGGCGGCGATGGTGGTGGCGACGTCGGCGACAACATCGTTGTCAACGGCGGCTTCGAGACCGGCACGTTCGATGGCTGGGAGACGTTCCCTGGCGGCGGCACCCAGGCGATCGTGACTGACAACCCGTCGTCCGGCACCTATGCGGCGAACCTTTCCATACCCGTGCGTGGACCGACGGATGCGGGTATCGACAACCTGATCAAGAATTCCAACCTGCAAGCGGGCAACCTTACGCCCGGCGCCCCGGTCACTGTCTCATTCGACATGCGCGGATCGCTGGCCGGTGCCGGCGGCGTCGTGTTTGCTGAGTTCTTCTCCGAGCTTTCGGGCGGTGGCACATCCGCTGCGGAGATCTTGGGCGGCGGCCCGATAGCGCCGACCGCCGATTGGACGAAATACAGCTTTAACACCACCCTGGGAGCGGATGTCAGTGGTGGTGTGACGCTGCAACTGAAAGTGAGCTGCGGACCCGTTGACGGCTGTGGCGTTGATGTCTTTTTTGACAACGTATCGATCGTCCTCGAAGGCGGGGTTGTGCCGCCGCCGCCGACGGGTGATGGCGTTGCGATCGACTTCGGCGGCGCGGGACCATTCAACTTCGTCGATTTCGAGGGCGGTGTGGCGACAGTCGTCGACAACCCGGATCCGAGCGGGATCAATACCGGTGCGCGAGTCGCACGGATGCAGAAGTTCGAGGGCGCACCTTTTGCGGGCAGCACGCTGCCGTTGGCGAGCGTGGTGGATTTCTCAGCGGGCCCGGCCTTCACGATGAAGGTGTGGTCGGCGCGGCCGGTGCCGGTGACATTCAAGCTCGAGGGCCTGGGCCAGGAGCGCGTGGCGAACCATAGCGGTGGCAGTGTCTGGCAGGAACTGTGTTTCGACTTTACCGGCTTGACGGCGGGTATGCCGGCGAACGGCATCACCTTCATCTTCGACAATGGGGTGCCGGGTGATGCCCAGAACGATCCGGCCAACTG
>JBLRWT010000478.1:0-2410 GCA_047921095.1 Wenzhouxiangella sp.
CTGGATGGAAACGCAGCCGCCGCGCTGATTGAATTCGGGTGTGCCGTCGCGTAGGGTGAACCCTTCGAGCCGGCCCTGCGGGCCGGCCACGCCGACCATCAGCACCAGCGAGTTGATGCCGGTGGCGCTCAGGATGGTCTCCGTCGGACCGTTTCTTCCAACAACGGCTATCGCTTTTCCGTTAAAGTCCAGCGGGGCGGCGAGAGAATAAGTGCCGGGGGCAACCGAAACGGTGTTGCCACTGGATGCGGCGTCGATTGCCGATTGGATGGTCGAGTGATCTTCGGGCACCAGAAGCTCTGCCGCCTGGAGGAAGCCGGGCAGGCTTGCTGCAAGCAGATACAGAATGAAGCGCGGGAATGTGAAGTTGGCCATACGGACATTGTAACACTCTGATTTTAACAGAAAAGTTTGTATCAGATAATCTTCAGGTCGGCCTTGTGATGCGACTCAAGAGCTCCCTGGAACAACGTGAATGGGTTCCGCATCGTGCAATGACCGCCTGCTTGATTCGCGTTTTCCGGGATCGAAAGCGCCCGTTCAGATCGAGACTCGAGAAAGATTGTTAATGCAGATGGATTTCTACCTAAAACAAGCGTCACCGCTGATCATCTTCGGGAGGCCGAGGGCCGGTACACGGTTTATTACAAACATTCTCAGCACCTTTCCGGAGGTAACGCTCCAGGGCGAGATTCCCGATCCTGTCATGGATGCCATGGAGGCGTTCATTGAACGCGTCGAGAAGTATTACCGTGAGCGCTCGGTAAAAAAAGAGGATGTCGGCGAGAAGCAATTCAGGCTATGGAGAGACAAGAAGGCTGCCTTGATGTACGCATTCTGGGCCGGGGTCAGCCAGGCCGGTCGTGCGCAGCCCGGGAAGAACTGCAGATACTTCGGCTACAAGCGCCCGGAACATGAAAAGTATTTTGAATTCTACGAGCGCCATTTCGAACAGCAAAAAGCCACCTACATCTTCTGCGTGCGGAATTTCGTCGACAATTATCTTTCCATCAAGTCGCGCTGGCCTGCCAGAAAGATTGCCGACGTGGCACAACGGTATCTGGCCTCCATCGAGTGCTACTGGAAGGCCGTCGAGTCGGCCGAGGGGCGCGTGCTGTTGTTCAATCTCGACGATCACATTCAGCACGGGTTCGAGTATACCGAGACTGCAATCATCAAACCGTTGAAGCTGGAGCCATCTGATGAGCTTCGCAACAAGCTGGCCGGAATGGGCGCGACCAACAGGACCGAGGAAGATCATGGGCGCACCAGGCGAACTTCGCTGAATTTCAGAGAGCAGGCATTCGTCGATTCCAGGCCGGAGCTCACCGATCGCTTTCGGGAGCTTTGTGTTGCAGGATGAGCATTTCGGGGCAGGTCAGGGGCGGCATCGCCCCGAATGCAAGGCAGGACCCGGAATGGCTGATCATCGGGGGCGCGCCGAGAAGCGGCACGACGCTGCTGTATAACCTTCTGAAGAAAAACCCGTACCTGGCGCTCAAGAACGAGCGCAACCTGTTCGAACAGTCGCTGCGCGACGGGGAGCAGCGCGCTGCCGCGGACTATGATCATTTGCTGACACAGGCGCAGCGGGCACGAGTGGTCTATCTTGGCGAAAAGCGCCCGGAGTATTACGAGTTTCCCCTGTCCAGATGCTTTCCTTCCGGGCGGGTTTCGTTCTTGCATGTATCGCGGCGGCCGAGGGATGTGATCGGTTCGATGCTGGCCCGGACCGAGCGGGCCCGGCGCGGTGATGACCCCGGGTGGAGCCCGTATTTCACGGCGAGGGATGCGGCAGACACCTGGTTGCGAGCCTGGCAGTTTGCGATGGCTAGTTCGGGCAACAAGCGCTTCATGCATCTGAAATTCGAAGAGCTGGTCAATGACCCTGACGGCTTGCTCAGGTTTGTTTGCGAATGGCTCGGTGTCTCGGCGCACGCGATCGAGCCGGGGCAGGTGCGAAAGCCGCAGGAGTACCCGGCGCTGCCGGTGGCCGATGGACTTGCCCTGGCAGGGTTGCGGGAAATCGATCAGGATTGGGATAAGCCGCTATCCCGACTTGAGCAGACTTACCGCAAACTGGGGCCGGGCTGGTTCCAGAAGCCAAGACGCTTGCGCCGACGACTCCTGTGGTGGTATTCGGCGGGGAGGAAGCGACTTTAGGCGCGAAGGAGTCGGCTACTCGCCGACGTCTCGTATCACTGGATTCTGAGTCAAGCTCAGAATGACGGGCCTTGTTTGACTGGATTCTGAGTCGAGCTCAGAATGACGGTGGTGGTTTGCCTGGATTCTGAGTCAAGCTCGGAATGACGGGCCTTGTTTGACTGGATTCTGAGTCGAGCTCAGAATGACGGTTCTCGTCATCCCGGAAACGGCGAGGCGCGCCCCCAATCGTCATCCCGGAAACGGC
>JBLRWT010000479.1:0-2409 GCA_047921095.1 Wenzhouxiangella sp.
TCACCCCTTTGCGGTCCGCTGAATGTCACAATATTAGTGACGGGGTACACTAGCAACTCGCGTTCGCGCCCTCGCAGCCACCAGTTGAGTCACGCTGGGCCAGGACCAGGCCGGAAGGGTCGGCATTGTCCAGTTTCGCCAGCAAGGGCCGTCCGGCCCGATTGAATTCTTCGCGCAGGCTGTCGGGCAGCGGATCGGCCGGCGGCAGATCAACGGTGCGCGGGTTGCGGTGGGTGCCGTGGACCAGGAACTCGTAGTGCAGATGCGGCCCGGTCGCCATGCCGGTCGCACCCACGGTACCGATGCTCTGGCCCTGGCGAACGCGGTCGCCAGAGCGCACGTCGCGCCGCGACAGGTGCAGATACCGGGTCACGACGTTGTTACCGTGCTGAATGAAAACGTAATTGCCGTTGGCGTTATTGTACGCCGAGGCGATCACGCGGCCGTCGCCGGCGGCCCAGACCGGCGTGCCGGTGGCCGCGCCATAATCGGTACCGTTGTGCGGCCTGACCTGGCGAGTGATGGGGTGAAACCGGCGTGGATTGAAGTTGGAGGTCACGCGCGTGAAGTTCAGAGGCGCCCGCAGGAAAGCCTTGCGCATGGGGCGACCGTCCGGGGCATAGTAATCAGGGCCATTGCCGGCATCGAAGCGGATCGCGTCGAAGGTCTCGTCCTGGTTGACGAAGCGCGCGGCGAGGATCGGCCCGTGTCGCAGGAACTTGCCATCGCGCCAGACTTCCTCGTAGACCAGCGAAAAACTGTCGCCGGCGCGGATGTCCATGGCGAAGTCGATATCCCAGCCGAAGATGCTCGCCAGACGCATGGTCATGCTATCGGACAGCTCGGCGGCCTTGGCGGCGTTGAATAGCGAACTGGTGATCGTGCCGCTGGCTTCGACAACGCGCCGATCGAGCGCTCGCGGCTCCACGCGGGTGGTCAGGCCTTCGCCGTTCTTCTCGATGAACAGCCAGTGTTCCTCGTCGTATTCGGCGCGCATGGCCTGAAAGCTGCCGTCGTCATCGATATCGAAGGCAAATTCGTCGCCAGGTCGAATGCGCGCCAACTGGCGGGTTTTTTCGTCCAGGTTGACCACCCGGTGCAACAGGCCCGGGCCAAGGCCCACCTGGCGGAAGATGCGCTCCATGGTCTGGCCGGATTGAACCTGCACCAGGGTCCAGTCCAGAATCTCCATCTCTTCGCTCAACAACTCCGCGCCGGTTGCCTCATCGGCCAGCAGGTCGGTCGCCACCGGCAAAGGCGGTGTGTCCAGAACCAGCAACGGCTGATCCTCAATGGTTGCTGGACCTTCCGGTGCCTTGCCAGCACCGGCCTGCAAGACAGATTCGGGCGCGATCTGGTTGGCCACAAGTCTGTCACCGCTGTCTGCGTCGTCCCGATTGCCGGACGGTGATATGACCACGACCATGGCAATGACAAAAACACCGGCGACAGCAACACCGGTTCCGGCGATGCTCCCGCGCGGGTGGGTCTGAACCCCCGCCCGAACCCGTTCAGGGAGCGTGCCCAGAGCGCCAGCCAGGCGAGTCAGGCCAACGGCCAGTGGATTGATGCGGTGTGTTCGTCGCCGACTGGCCATTGCTTTTCTCGTCATTGGTTAAAGATTCGCGCGTAAAAACCCGGTAACATTAACTATTTTCAGGGTGATAAGTCAATCCGCGCCGCGCGTACAGCACTGATTTTCCGTTTCCCGTCAGGTGATCGCACCATCGGATGCCGTGATCGACCCTCGCGAGTTGAGCGCGCGATCTCGACTTGACCGGTTGCTGGTTTCCCCCTGAAAGGTTCGTCAGCTCCGCGCCAGAGCGGAGTTCAAGGCTTGCATGACTTGTACTTGTGGCGCATTAATCTACGTTAACCTGCGTCAAACTGCGGTTAAATTTTTTCCGATTCCAGATTTCCAGAGGGCCGACATTGAGCACCATTGACGAATTGACACGCGGTGCGGCCGAGGTAATCCAGGCCGACGAACTCGCCCAGCGTTTGGCCAAGGGCCAGCCGTTGCGGGTGAAGGTCGGGTTCGATCCGACCGCGCCCGACCTCCATCTCGGTCACACCGTGATCATCAATGCCATGCGTCGCTTCCAGGACGCCGGGCATGTGGCGATCTTCCTGATTGGTGATTTCACCGGCATGATTGGTGACCCGACCGGCAAGAACGTCACCCGCAAGCCATTGACCGAGGCTGATATCAGGGCCAATGCGGCCACCTATTCCGAACAGGTCTTCAAGATTCTGGACCGGACCCGGACCGAGGTGCGGTTCAATTCGGAATGGTTCGGGAAAATGTCGGCGGCCGACATGATCCGGCTGGCTTCAAAACATACCGTCGCGCGCATGCTCGAGCGTGATGATTTCAAGAAGCGCTACCAGTCTGGACAACCCATCGCG
>JBLRWT010000480.1:0-2401 GCA_047921095.1 Wenzhouxiangella sp.
CTCGGCTCGGACGCTTTGACCAGGACTTGCTACCAGCACAACAGCGCACGGATCATGAACTGCTGCGCAACCGCTTCGAATCCATGCGCTGGTACCAGGATGTGTTCCGCAGCTGGGAGTGGGTGCCCTCCAATTACAACGTGGCAGGAACGATGGCCGTGTTGCTCAATACCGATTTTGCGCCTGAAGACGAGCGTCTGCGCATCATCCTGGCCCGACTCGAACACGTGCCGGCTTACTACCAGGCTGCCCGCGACAGCATCTCGATGCCAACGCTGGAGCACACCGAGCTGGCCATCGGCCAGAATCGTGGTGGCCTGAGCGTGCTCGGCCCGGACCTGGCTGCCCGTGTCGACGCTTCCGGCCTGACGAAAGACGAGCGAGCGCTGTTCACGTCCCGCCTGCAGGCCGCCCGCGCCGCGATCGAATCATGGGTCGACCATCTCGAGACGCTGGCCTTCGAGCTTGCAGAAGCCGGTACGGCTCGGCCGTTTCGAATTGGCGCTGAATTGTACGAACCGAAATTTGCCTACGATATTCAGGCCGACTTCAGCGCGTCGGCTCTTTACGAGCGCGCGCTGGCCGAAAAAGATCGCCTGCATGCCGACATGGATGCCATCGCCATTGAACTGTGGCCGAAGTACTTTGCTGACCAGGCCCTGCCCGCAGAACCGCTGGAGCGCATCGGCCGGCTGATCGACTACCTCTCCGACCGTCATGTCTCGGTCGACGGATTCGTCGATGAGATTCGCCGCCAGATTCCGCTGCTGGAGGCATTCGTACGCGAGCATGACCTGGTCGACCAGGATCCGGACAAGCCATTGATCGTGCGCGAGACGCCGGAGTACATGCGCGGCACCGGCGCCATCGCGTCAGTCAGCGCCCCCGGCCCGTTCAACCCCGGCGCCGAGACCTACTACAACGTCACGCCCCTTGATTACTTCGGTGAGGCGCAGGCAGCAAGCTACCTGCGCGAGTACAACCACTGGATACTCCAGGTACTCAACATTCACGAGGCCATACCCGGCCATTACACCCAACTGTTGCACGCCAACCGCTCACCGAGCCTGGTCAAGAGCCTGTTTGGCAACGGCGCCATGATCGAAGGCTGGGCGGTTTATGCCGAGCGCATGATGCTCGAGGAGGGTTTCGGCGGGAACGAGCCGGAGATGTGGCTGATGTACGGAAAGTGGAACCTCAGGGTGGTCACCAACGCCATCCTGGACTACGCCGTCCACGTTCTCGGCATGGGCGAGGAGGAGGCCCTGGACCTGCTTCGCCGCCAGGCCTTCCAGGAAGCCACCGAGGCGGCCAACAAGTGGCGCC
Source organism: Wenzhouxiangella sp. (assembly GCA_047921095.1). Taxonomy (GTDB): domain Bacteria; phylum Pseudomonadota; class Gammaproteobacteria; order Xanthomonadales; family Wenzhouxiangellaceae; genus Wenzhouxiangella. Next base: position 1,327 of record JBLRWT010000480.1, read on the forward strand.
GGGTCAGGCTGTCCCAGGTCCAACTGACCAGCTACTTCACCGGCTATGCCGAGATCTACGATTTTCGTGAACGACTCAAGGCTGAAAGAGGTGACGACTTCGATCTGAAGGAATTTCACAACGAGTTCCTGAGCTACGGATCAGCACCGGTGGCGACGATCATCGAGTTGATGGTCGAGCCGGCGGCAGGATACTAGGCATTCCATGCTGATCGATATTCACTGTCATATGCTGCCCGGCATCGACGACGGCGCCAAGGATATGGCACAAGCATTGTCGATGGCCCGTCTGGCAGTGACCGATGGCATTCGGACAGTTGTTGTGACTCCACATCATCTCAATGGCGTTTACGTCAACCGTGCCTCAACGATCCAGTCTGTATTGAACAGCTTCCGCGAAGCCTTGCTGGGCGAGGGCATCGGCTTGAAGATTCTGCCGGGATCGGAGCTGCACCTTGTTCCCGAACTGCCTGCCGAGCTTGCTGCCGGACACGCGATGACGCTGGCCAATCAAGGCAGATTCGTGCTGGTTGAATTGCCCGTGCATACCGTCCCGATGGGTTCTGAGCAGATCCTGGATCAGATCATCAGCCAGGGCCTGACGCCAATCATTGCCCACCCTGAACGCAATCGTCAGCTGTGCCAGAACGAGGATCTTCTCGCCGACTGGGTGTCGATGGGCTGCCTGGCCCAGGCGACGGCCCAATCGTGTACTGGCCAGTTCGGGCCGGCGGCACAGAGTGCGGTGCGGACAATGATTGCCGGTGGCCTGGTTCACTTTCTCGCCTCCGACGCCCACCGCGACCGCCGCCGCGTGCCACAACTGACGATCGCACGCGAGGCGGTGGCCCGCTGGACCAGCCCGGCTGTTGCCGAGTTGCTGACCGAGACCTTTCCCGAAGCGGTTATCAACGGAAAGGCCCCCGACCTCGAGCAACTGGCCGATGCCTTGCCGGTCCAGCGACGCGGCCTGTGGCAGCGAGTGTTTGGGTAGGGGAAGACGGGAGACGGAAGACGGTGGTCGGTGGTCGGGTCGCCCGTGACGCTTCGGCACGCGTAGATACTCTCTTGCGCGT
>JBLRWT010000481.1:0-2400 GCA_047921095.1 Wenzhouxiangella sp.
TGAAGGTTCGCTCGTCGATGACTTCCATGATGTCGGAGACCTGGTTGACGCCGATCAGTGCCGCAGCCCGTGGCAGCACGTCCTTGCCGAAGGTGGTCGAAGGGGCCAGGATATGGCTGTAGTCGCCGGCCAGCGCTGCGATCTCGGGCGCCAGGCGAGCGGCCAGCGGGTGAGCGAAGTCATCACCGGCAATGGTCAGAACGCGGCTGACGCCTTCCAGGGCGCTGGCCTGCTCGGCCACGGCGGCCGGATCAGCGGCGAAAATCACCACATCGATATCATCGATCTTCAGTCCCGCAGCGCCGCTGAGCGCCTTGGCGGTGGCCGGGCTGAGTTCGCTGCCGTCATGTTCGGCGATTATCAGAATTCGGCTCATTACAGCAGTCCCTTGTTTTTCAGTTCAGTGATGAGTTCATCGACGCTATTGACCATCTTGCCGCCGCCGCGTATCGGTGGCGCCTCGAAGGCCGTGGCCTCCAGGTCAGCGGCAGCCTCGATGTCAAGGTCGCCGATGGCGATGGTGTCGAGCGGCTTGCGCTTGGCCTTCATGATGTCGGGCAGCTTGACGAAACGAGGCTCGTTCAGACGCAGGTCGGAGGTCATCACAGCCGGCAGATCGATTTCGATGGTTTCCAGTCCGGCGTCGACCTCGCGCGCGACGGTCGCCTTGCCATCGCTGATTTCAACCCTGGAGGCAAAGGTCGCCTGCGGACGATTCCACAGCGCAGCCAGCATCTGGCCGGTCTGGTTGCAATCATCGTCGATGGCCTGCTTGCCGAGAAAGACGATGCCCGGCTCCTCCTTCTCGACCAGCTTCAGAAACACCCGGGCGGCGGTCAGCGGCTGGACCGGGCCGGACACTTCAACCTGGATGGCGCGATCGGCGCCCATGGCCAGCGCGGTGCGCAGTTGCTGCTGAACCTCGTTGCCACCGATCGAGCAGACCACGACCTCTTCGGCGCCGCCGCGCTCCTTGATTCGCAGCGCTTCTTCCAGCGCGATTTCATCAAACGGGTTGATCGACATCTTGACGCCGTCGGTCTCGACGCCCGAACCATCGGACTTGACCCTTACCCGGACGTTGTAATCCACCACGCGCTTGATCGCGACCAGAATTTTCATTCGATTTTCCCCAGCAGTCTTTAGTGATAAAAAAGAGTCAGAGCACAAGCCTCCTATTGTACCGTGTCTGCCGTCATTGCCGGGCGGACAAGGCGCTGATCCGTTGCGCCGCCTTGACGCAGGCGGGCCGGTCGAGCAGGAAGACGCCATCGCCGCCGTGGGCAAATTCCAGCCACACCAGCTCGACCTCGCCTCCCAGCAGGGCTTCCAGGTTGGCAGCGGCTTCACCGACTTCACAAACCAGGATGCCATGCTCGGTGAGGTGATCGGGGGCACTGACCAGTAGCCGACGCACCAGGTCCAGACCGTCCTCCCCTGCCTCGAGCCCGAGGACCGGCTCGTGGCCGAACTCGGCCGGCAATTCGTTCATGGAAGCCGTGGGCACATAGGGCGGATTGGCCAGGATCAAGTCATATTGGCGCCCCGGGACCGCATCAAGCAGGTCCGAATGGATGCATTCGACCCGATCATCCACAGCGTGGGCCCGTGTGTTGCGATCCGCCAATGCCAGGGCTGCCTTGCTGACATCGAGTGCATCGACCCGAACTTCAGGCCAATGACGGGCAAGAGCAATCGCCAGGCAGCCCGACCCGGTGCCGACATCAACCGCTGAATGCAGATCCTGCGGCGCCAGCCAGGGCTCGAAACCATCGACGATCAATTCGGCCAAAGGCGAACGCGGCACCAGCACGTCTTCGTTGACCTCGAACTTCAACCCGGCCAGCCAGGCCTCGCCCAGCAGGTAGGCCAGCGGCTTTCGGCTTTCGATACGCCGCTCCAGCAACGCGGTGATCGCTTGCTGCTCGTCGACGCTGAGCTCGCGCCCCAGTTCTCCGGGATCGAAATCCGGCGCCATCTGCAGCGCCGCCGACGCCAGCCAGCAGGCTTCATCAAGGGCATTGTCCGTGCCATGAGCGAAAAACAGGTCGGCGGCTTCCATGTTCGCCGCCGCGTGGCGGATGAGTTGTTCCAGGGTCATTGGGAGAGGGAAAGGTTAAAGGTGAAAGGTTAAAGGTTTGAGACCGAAGGTGGAAGGGGAGACGGTGGTCGGTGCGGCGGGAGGGGCTATTTAACCCTCTCCCTTCTCCCCCTTTCACTTCAACAACTTTGTTACTTCGCGGAAGTGCGGATGCCCGGCATCGATCATCAGCTCGAACAGCGCCATCTCGACGTTGCTGAGGTGGACGCCGGCTGCGGCCATGCGCTGAAAACCGATGTCGCGATTGAAGGCTGAACGTGAGGACACGGCATCTGCGATCAGGTGGACCTGGTAGCCTT
>JBLRWT010000482.1:0-2399 GCA_047921095.1 Wenzhouxiangella sp.
GTAAAGCCGGTATTGCCCGACTTGCCGATCAACTGGCCACGCCGAACGTGCTGGCCGGCGCGAACCCGAACCCCTTCGTAGTCCAGGTGAGCATAAACGGCCATGCTGCCGTCATCGTGCAGGATGCGAACGAAATTGGCCCGGGGCCCATGGCGTTCCAGGTTTTGGCCGGCGCCGTGGAACCAGCGCGCGAGATCCATGACCACGCCTTCACGGGCCGCATGAATCGGCGTGCCGATGGGCATGGTGAAGTCCACGGCGTAGTAAGCGGACGGTTCCGTGTGGCTGTGCTCGCCACCGAAAGCCTGGCCAATGGTATAGCTTTCGCCCGGTGCGAATGGTGGTCGATAAGCTTGATCGGGTTGATGGGTCGCCGCCGGATCGCCGGGAAGAGTTTCCGTTTTCAGTTGATAGCGCCAGGACTGGTTCGGGTCCAGCGCGCCAATGGTGACGAGTTCGCGTTCGGCCAATGATGGCAGGACGAAGATATGGGGCAGCTCCGGCTCGCTGACTACGTTGTCGTATTCAGCCAGGCGCACGCGTACCGCCAGCGGTCCGTGAACCCTGTTGCGAAAGATCCACTGCGGATCGTCTTCCGGCCCGGTCTGAACCATGTCCAGCAACCGCTCCGGCTCGGCGATCGCGCGCTGGACGGTGACTTCCCGATCAGTGTCCGGCTTGCGGTCGGTGAAGTGGGTGATGCCGGCCTCATCGGTCCAGATGTAGATGGACTGGGCCGGGGCTGCGGCTGGCAGGGCCAGCAGCAGGGGGAGAAGGAGAGAGGGATAGAAGGGAGAGGGTAGTGGTTTCATAGATCAAGTCAGGTTCACGATTGGTGGTTCACGGTTTAGGCAAATCAAACCCTCTCCCATCTCCCCTCTACCCCTCTCCCCGAATGCGTCAGCATTCAATCACATTCACCGCCAGCCCACCGCGCGAGGTTTCCTTGTACTTGGTTTTCATGTCACGACCGGTATCGCGCATGGTCTTGATCACCTTGTCCAGGCTGACCCGGTGCTTGCCATCGCCGGCCATGGCCATGCGGGTGGCGTTGACCGCCTTGACCGAGCCCATGGCATTGCGTTCTATGCAGGGGATCTGGACCAGGCCGCCGACCGGATCGCAGGTCAGGCCGAGGTTGTGTTCCATGCCAATTTCTGCCGCGTTCTCGACCTGGGCCATGCTGCCGCCGAGGGCGGCGGTCAGGCCGCCGGCGGCCATCGAACAGGCGACGCCGACTTCACCCTGGCAGCCAACCTCGGCGCCGGAGATCGAGGCATTTTCCTTGTAAAGAATGCCGATGGCGCCTGCGGTGAGCAGAAACTCGATCACGCCGTCTTCGTCGGCGCCGCTGACAAAGCGTCGGTAATAGTGGAGTACAGATGGGATGATGCCGGCGGCACCGTTGGTCGGGGCGGTGACCACGCGACCACCAGCGGCATTCTCCTCGTTGACCGCCAGCGCATACAGGTTGATCCAGTCGAGTTGGTCCAGGTCATCCTTCTGTGCCCGATGCTTGAGCTTGCGGAACAGGGTCGGGGCCCGCCGTGCGACCTTCAGCCCCCCCGGCAGGTAGCCGGTCTGCTCGATGCCGCGCTGAACGCAGTCCTTCATCGCCTGCCAGATGGTCAACAGGCCCGCGCGAATCTCGTCGGCACTCCGCCAGGCCTGCTCATTGGCCAGCATGACATCGGAAATGCGAAGGCCTTCCTGGTCGCAAATGGCCAGCAGTTCGTCGCCGCTGGAATAGGGGTATTTGACCCGGGTCTGGTCGGTGACGATGCGATCGGCCGCTGCCTCATCGATATTGACCACGAAACCGCCGCCGACCGAATAGTATTCGCGCGCCAGCAGAGTCTCGCCGGCGTCGTCGAACACCGTAAAGCGCATGCCGTTGGGGTGATGGGGCAGGGTCTGACGTTTGTGGAATATCAGGTCGCGACGAAAATCGATGTCGATCTGGTGCCCGCCGGCCAGGTTCAGCCGTCGGGATTGAGCGATCTCATCCATGCGCTGGCCGATGTAGTCCGGATCGACCTGGTCCGGCACTTCGCCCTCCAGCCCCAGCACCACGGCGCGGTCCGTGCCGTGGCCACGGCCGGTATGACCGAGTGAGCCGAAAAGATCCACCTGCACCCGCGCCACTTTCGCAAGGCAGCCCGCCTCGCTCAGCCGGCGCAGGAAAACCTCGGCCGCACGCATCGGGCCCACCGTGTGTGAACTCGATGGACCGATGCCGATTTTGAACAGATCGAAGACGCTGACAGCCATGGGGATATAGTACGGGGGAAAGGTTAAAGGTGAAAGGTAAAAGGTAAGACGGGAGACGGAAAACCGTAAACCGGAAACCGGAAACCGGAAATGAAGACGCCGCCCGGGGGCGGCGTCTTCGTTGCAGC
>JBLRWT010000483.1:0-2392 GCA_047921095.1 Wenzhouxiangella sp.
CAGCCCGGCCAATGCGCGGCGCAGCCAGTCCTCCTGCTTGCGGGCGAAATCCAGCGCCGCGCTGCGCGAGGCCCGCAAGGGCAGCGACAGCGTCACCCGCCCGTCAGCCCGCGAAACCCTGAGTGAAAACCGCCGCGCCCTGGCCGGGCTGATACTTTAGCTTGATTGAAACAAACTCCGGCGGCTTAACCACCTGATGTCCAGCCAACCCAACCAGCCGCCCGGCCTGCTGAACCAGTTCAAACCACTGTTGACTTATGGCCGGCGTGCGCTCGTTCTGGTCTGGGCAACCAGCCCGGTGCTCACCATCGCGCTGGGCCTGTTCACCCTGGTCGCGGGCTTGCTGCCAGCCTCCATCGCGTGGGTCGGCAAATGGCTGGTCGACAGCGTGGTGGCCGCCATCCAGGATGACACCTTCATGGACCAGGTCTGGTTCTGGCTGTCGCTGGAGGCATTGCTGGTTGCGGCAATGGCCGCCACCCAGACGGCTCTGACCATCTGCAACAACCTGTTGCGCGCCCAATTGGGTCACCGGGTCAACGTCATGATCCTGGACAAGACCCAGCAACTCGACCTGGCCCAACTCGAAGATGCCGAGTTCTACGACCGTCTGACCCGGGCCCGCCGTGAGGCTTCGACGCGACCGCTTTCACTGGTCCAGAAAACCTTTGGGGTCATTCAGTACGGCATCGCAATCCTGAGCTTCAGCGTCCTGCTCTTTGCCTTCTCCCCCTGGGCGGTGCTGTTGCTGGTCGTCGGCGGTCTGCCCGCATTTCTGGTCGAGGCAAAATTCGCCGGGAAAGCTTTCGAGCTGTTTCGCTGGCGCTCGCCGGATACGCGCGAAATGCTGTACCTGGAATCGGTGCTGGCACGCGAGGACTACACCAAGGAGGTCAAACTGTTCGACCTGGCTCCCACCCTGCTGCAACGCTATAAATCCATCTTCCACAAGATCTTCCGCGAAGATCGGGCACTGACCATTCGCCGCGGCTGGTGGACCTTCGGACTTGGCCTGGTCGGCACCGTGGCCCTGTACGGCGCTTTCGCCTGGGTTGTCCTGGCGACCGTGGCCGGGCAGTTGTCGCTGGGCGAGATGACAATGTATATCCTCGTATTCAAACAGGGTCAGTCGGCCGTCAGCTCCAGCCTCAATTCGATCAACGGCATGTATGACGACCACCTCTACCTGACCAGCCTGTACGACTTTCTCGAACAACCGGCACGCAGCAGCCCAGCTGGCGCCAGGGAGGGGGCCTCGCCAGGTGCCGGCCTTGATATCACCGACCTGTCTTTTCGCTACCCCGGCAGCGATCAACTGGCCCTGGATTCGATCAACCTGAAACTCACTCCCGGCACCAGCCTGGCGTTGGTCGGCGAGAACGGCTCGGGCAAGACGACCCTGACCAAGCTGATCTCCGGCCTGTATGAACTGGCCGACGGCGACATCAAGCTCGACGGCACTTCACTGCGACAATGGGACCAACGTGCCCTGCAAGACCGAATCGGCGTCATTTTTCAGGACTTTGCGCGCTACCAGTGGCTGGTCGGGCACAACATCGGCGCTGGTGACGTCAACGCCTTTGACGATGAACCAAGATGGCGTGCCGCGGCGGAAAAAGGCCTGGCCGACGGCTTCATCCAGGACCTGCCCAAAGGCTACAGGACCCAGCTTGGCCGCTGGTTCAAGGATGGCCGCGAGCTGTCCGGCGGACAATGGCAGAAAATCGCCCTGGCCAGGGCATTCATGCGCCAGAACGCCGATATCCTGATTCTGGATGAACCGACTGCCGCCATGGATGCCAAGGCCGAGTTCGAGATATTCCAACACTTCCAGGCCAGCGCCCGAGACCAGATCCTGATCCTCATCTCCCACCGCTTCTCTACCGTCCGCCAGGCCGACCTGATCGCGGTCATGGACCAGGGCAGAATCACCGAGATGGGATCACACGAACAACTGATGACCCTGGACGGCCAGTACGCCACGCTGTTCGAACTCCAGGCTGCCGCCTATCGTTGACCGATGCGGCCCTTGCCAACCTTATGCTCAGCGCTGGATGCCGGCCGGAATGTGCTAGTGTACCCCGCCACTAATTCTGTAACATTCAGCGAGTCGGAAAGCGCTTAGCCGCAAGGCATGCCTCGCCGGCAATGGCAGCGTCCTTGCCAAGAGGCATAACGCCGCGGATGAGCGCTTTCCGGCTCGCCCGAAGGGAGCGCGTCTGAGTCGACATTGCGGCGTTGCGAACCTTGTAAAGGGCTTGCCATTCACTGCGGTTCGCGCCTTGCACTGTCGACTCAGTCACGCTCTGAATGTCACAGAATTAGTGGCGGGGTACACTAGAAGCCTGGCCAGGACTGGCCGGGCTTATTTCATGCGGTAGGTGATGCGGCC
>JBLRWT010000484.1:0-2391 GCA_047921095.1 Wenzhouxiangella sp.
GGATCTCGCAGCTGATCAAAGCGGCGTACACAAATATAGTGTCTTTTACCTGCCAGGGGAGTTGACCAACGCCGTAGTGATATCTATACTCCCCAACCTCGAATTTGAGCTGGTTAAGTTGGTTCAGCTCAGTATGAAGTGCCAAGGGGCCTTCATGTCGAGGAAGTTTTGATGCGGGGTGGAGCAGCCTGGTAGCTCGTCGGGCTCATAACCCGAAGGTCGTCGGTTCAAATCCGGCCCCCGCTACCAACACACGTGTCGTCCGCTCCGAATTGGCGGCACGTTTCGCAAAAGCCCCTTCATGGGGCTTTTTCGTATCTGCGAAAAAAGTTTTTGACGGAAGTGGAGTCGGATTGGCGACCAAACAACAGGAACTGCTCGAGCTGCTGGAGCCTACAGTAGCTGCCCTGGGCTTCGAGCTCTGGGGTATAGAGTACCTGTCACAGGGCAAGCACAGTGTGCTGCGCATCTATATTGATGCGGAGGCGGGTATCACTGTGGACGACTGCGCCAAGGTGAGCGGCCAGGTCAGCGCAGTGCTCGATGTCGAAGACCCGATCGTCGGCGAATACACCCTGGAGGTGTCGTCGCCTGGCATGGATCGGCTGCTGTTCCGGCTCGACCAGTTCCCGGAGTTCGCCGGTGAGGTGGTCGAGTTGCGCCTGCGCAGGCCCTTTGAAGGGCGCCGCAATTTCAAGGGTGTGTTGCAAGGTATCGAGGGCGAAGATGTGGTGGTCCGCATCGACGATCACGAGTATCTGCTGCCCTACAGCGCTGTCGACAAGGCGCGTATTCATCCCCGCATCGAGAGTGCGGTCAGTGTAACTGGCGAGGCTACGAATGAATAAAGAGATCCTGATGGTGGCTGAGGCCGTCTCCAACGAGAAAGGGGTGTCCGAGGACATCATTTTCGAGGCGATCGAGCTGGCCCTGGCGACAGCGACCAAGAAGCGCTACGACGAAGACGCCGACATTGAGGTCAGAATTGACCGCAAGACCGGCGACTACGTCACCACCCGTCGCTGGCTGGTGGTGCCCGATGATGAAATGGCGCTGCTGGGCACCCAGTTCACCACCGAGGAAGCGATCGAGAAGAGCCCCGAGCTCAAGCCGGGCGACATTTTCGAGGAAGAGATCGAGAATGTCGGCTTCGGCCGCATCGCCGCCCAGACCGCCAAGCAGGTGATCGTGCAGCGGGTGCGGGATGCCGAGCGCGCGCAGGTGGTGGAGCAGTACCGCAGCCGCGTGGGTGAACTGGTCGCCGGCACGGTCAAGAAAGTGACGCGGGACAACGTCATCGTCGACCTGGGCAACAACGCCGAGGGCCTGCTGCCCCGGGATCAGCTGGTCGGTCGCGAGACCTTCCGGGTCAACGATCGCGTGCGTGCCATCCTGCAGGAAATCAGCCCCGAGACCCGCGGTCCGCAGCTGATGTTGAGCCGCTCCTGCCCCGAGATGCTGATTGAATTGTTCAAGATAGAAGTGCCGGAAATCGCTGAACAGGTGATCCAGATTCGCGCGGCTGCCCGGGATCCGGGCTCGCGCGCCAAGATTGCGGTGAAGACCAACGACCAGCGCATCGATCCGGTCGGAGCCTGTGTCGGCATGCGCGGCTCGCGGGTCCAGGCGGTTTCCAATGAGCTGGACAACGAGCGCGTGGACATCATCCTGTGGGATGACAATCCGGCGCAGATGGTCATCAACGCCATGTCCCCGGCCGAGGTTGAGTCCATTGTGGTGGACGAGGACAGCAACACCATGGAGGTGGCCGTGGCCGCGGACAATCTGGCCCAGGCGATCGGCCGTTCCGGCCAGAACGTGCGTCTGGCCAGCGAGCTGACCGGCTGGACCATCAACGTCATGAGCACGGAAGAAGCCGCCGAGAAACACGAGGCGGAAGCCGGCGAAGTCATCCAGATGTTCGTTGAGCAGCTGGATATCGACGATGAAGTGGCGGAAATCCTGGTCGAGGAAGGCTTCACCACCCTCGAGGAAGTTGCCTACGTGCCGCTGGACGAAATGACGGCCATTGAAGGCTTTGACGAAGATATTGCCGAAGAACTGCGGGCCCGGGCCAAGGACGCGCTGCTGACCCAGGCCATTGCCTCTGAGGAGCAGCTCGATGCCAATGAGCCGGCCCAGGATCTGCTGGAGATGGACGGCATGGACCGCCATCTGGCCTATGTGCTGGCCAGCCGCGGCGTGATCACGATGGAAGACCTGGCGGAGCTGGGCGTTGATGAACTGACGGATATTCCGGACATGACCGAGGAGCGCGCCGGTGAGCTGATCATGACAGCGCGCGCACCCTGGTTTGCCGAGGAGAGTGAATAGGCCAGCGAGATCTGGATACACCACCTCAAGGCATCAGGGCTTCACGGGATCAAGGAG
>JBLRWT010000485.1:0-2390 GCA_047921095.1 Wenzhouxiangella sp.
CACGTGGCAGCAGATCGCCACCTGCTCACAAGAAAAGGGGAATCAATGACAGTACAAAGGCTGGCTGCCGGGCTGGTTGCACTGGTCGTGGTCTGCCTGGGCCAGGCACAGCCTGTGGGTGCGGCTCCAAAAGCCGACCCATGGTCAACGCTGGCTGCGCGATTGGTCCTTGCCGACTGCCCCGCCGAGACGCCATCTGACCACTGGGCGCGACACTATGCCGAACATCCCCGGAATCTGCACGCGGCGATCGAGCGGGCCGAACCGTGGCTGCCATTCGTCGTCGACGAGATAGAAAGCCGCGGCCTTGCCGGCGAACTGGCCCTTCTGCCGATCGTTGAGAGCGGCTACGATGCATTCGCCTATTCACATCAGCGAGCCGCCGGCAGTTGGCAGCTGCTGGCCGCCACGGCCAGGCATTACGGAGTGGAGATCAACGACTGGTACGACGGACGCCGCGATATGCTGGTCGCCACGCCGGCCGCCCTGGACTATCTCCAGTCCTTGTACCGTCAGTTCGATGACCGCTGGGATCTGGCGATTGCCGCCTACAACGCTGGCCCGGGCCGAGTTTCGAGAAGCCTTCATGCCCGGCACGGGCCCGGCCTGGTCTGGCAGAGCCTGTCACTGCCGGGCGAAACCCGTGTTTACCTCTCCCGCATCCAGGGCTTGAGTTGCCTGATCGCCGACCCTGGCCGCTATGGCTTCCAATGGCCTCCTTACCGGGGCGACCGGGATGTCATCAGAGTTGAAATTGCCGGCCTGACCGATATTGTTGCCCTTGCCGTCCGGTCCGGGATCGAGCCCTTCGAACTGCTGTACCTCAACGCCGGGCTGAAGCGGCTTTTTACCCCGCCAGACGGGCCAGGTTACCTGGTCGTTCCGGCCAGCCAGGCGGCACGGGTTCATGCTTCCGCAGCCCTGGTCGCACCTGCTGGCAAGATGGTCTGGTCCGAGATCAATGAACGCCGTGGCGACACGCTCAACGGCATTGCCGCGCGCCATGACGCCTCGCCGGAGGCGTTGCAACAAGTCAATGATCTGGACTCGACTCACCCACGAATCGGCCAGCATCTGATCATCCCGTCTCCCCAGAGCCGCCCCGAAGACAGCGAGTACGCCACGGTGTACCAGCAGTTGAGTTCATTGCAGAACCAGCTTCTGCCTGAAAAACGCTTCCGCCACCAGGTGCGCCCCGGTGACAATCTGTGGATGCTGTCGCAGCGCTACTCGGTATCGGCCCAGGCGATCCTGCGCTGGAATGGGCTGGACGAAGGTACCGATATACGGCCGGGCCAGTCTCTGGAAATACCACCTGGCGCGATCGCTCCCAGGCCCCATGAATACCGCGTCCAGCCAGGTGACAGCCTGTGGACCATTGCGCAGATTCACCGGGTCTCGGTCGCCGACCTGGTCGCCTGGAACGATGTTCTGGTCGATCACCTGCTGCAACCGGGCCAGATCCTGATCGTCGGAGACGCCGACTGCTGCCTGCGCCAACTTCCCGATCTCTGAACCGGGCGGGCTTAGCCTGGCGGCACCACTTCGAGTCCGACCGCCACTTCCCGTACTTCACCGTCACGCCAGACCTCCAGCGTCAGGATGTCACCGGCATCATGTTCCAGCACGATCTGCTGCAAGTCGATCATCCGGTGGATCGGTTGGCCTTCGGCCGCGATGATGATGTCGCCGCCAATGGGAAAGCTCTGCCCCCTGGCAAGCAGCATCCGGTTGGCGCCGGTCAACCCGGCCTCATCGGCCGGTCCACCGGGCGCCACGTTCTCGATCACCAGGCCGTGGTCTGGCAGATCCAGTTCCTGCTGAAGGGCCCGCGGATAATCCTCGACACTGGCCCGTGCGGTCAGTCCCAGTCGCGGCCGCTCGGGCAATTCGGCCACTGCTGCGGCCACGCCGGTCAAGCCGCCAGCCATGAGTCCATCCATGCTTTCATGCAACAGGTTGATCGGTACCGCGAAGCCGACGCCAACGAATGTTCGGCCACCCGGGGAGGCCAGGATCGCATTGTTGATGCCGATCACCTCACCACGGGAATTGAACAGCGGGCCACCCGAATTGCCAGGATTGATTGCCGCATCAGTCTGGATAAAGGGTATTTCGATGCCCACCAGCCCCGGACGCTCGCGCTCGATGGCAGAAACAATGCCGCTGGTCACCGACGAGTGCAGGCCGAAGGGCGCACCGATGGCGATCGCGGCCTGGCCGGCAACGACCTGGCCTGAATCCCCGAGCGGCAGCGGTGCCAGCGTGGGCGCGCCCTCCGGGTCGACGAATTCCAGCAGGGCGAGGTCGAAGTCCGGGTTTGCCCCCAGCACGCGGACCGGGTGCTCCTGTTCCGGGGTGCCGAGGTAGGAGACGGTCAGCGTCGCTCC
>JBLRWT010000486.1:0-2388 GCA_047921095.1 Wenzhouxiangella sp.
GGCGCTGGCGGCCGCCTATGCCTTCGGCCTGGCCCGCCATCATCCGTTTGTCGATGGCAACAAGCGCACGGCGTATGTCGTGTGTCGGACCTTCCTGGTTCTCAATGATTGGGACATGGTTGGCGAGTTGTCGGAGCGATATCGCGTTTTCCTCGCTTTGGCCGAAGGCAGCATTACAGAGGACGAGCTATCTGACTGGCTGCGCCGCAACTGCCGGCCCGAACAGGTCAGTGAGCCGGTGGCCGGCTACTCCTGATTCTGATGAGGCTCAACGCCAAGCCAGCCAGATGATGCCGTAAACCAGGATTGAACCGCCGATGTAGAACGCATCGACCATCCGGCGCCGCCTGCCGCGATGGCTGAAGGATGTACATGATCAGGAATGGTTTTGCCAGGGGATTGCCAGCTTGCGCACGACCCTGCACACTGTGGGTTGACTCATTCACACTGACGGGGTGATCGTGCAACGTCGTACCAAGATTGTCGCCACACTCGGGCCGGCCACCGATGACCCGGAAGCGCTGGAGCGCCTGATTCGCGCCGGTTGCGATGTGGTTCGAATCAATTTTTCCCATGGTGATCCGGATACGCACAGCCGTCGTATCCGGATGGTTCGCGCGGTGGCTCGAGAGCTGGATACCGATGTCGCCGTGCTGGCCGACCTGGCCGGACCGAAGATCCGCATCGAGCACTTTCGCGAAGGCAAGGTGGAACTCGAGGCCGGCGAGCCCTTCGTGCTGTATGCCCGCGCCAATCCGCCGCCGGGGGATCGGCACGGCGTTGGAGTGGGTTATCACCAGTTGGCAGAGGATGTGAAGCCTGGCAGTGAGTTGCTGCTCGACGATGGCCTGATGGCGCTGCGGGTGGACAAGGTGGTCGGCGACGAGATTCACTGTGTTGTGCAAACCTCCGGTTCTCTGTCCGACCGCAAGGGCCTGAACCTGCGCGGTGGCGGGCTCTCGACCCCCGGCCTGTCGGAAGCTGACGAGGCCGATATCGAGCGGGCCGCCGAATGGCAGGTCGATTACCTTGCAGTCTCGTTCCCGCGCAGCGCCGAGGACATCGAGCAGGCCCGCAGCCTGTTGCGCAAGGCCGGCGGCACGGCGGCAGTGGTCTCCAAGATCGAACGAACCGAGGCGATCGAGAATCTCGAGAGCATCATCGAGGCGTCGGACGCGGTGCTGGTCGCCCGCGGTGATCTGGGTGTCGAAATTGGCGAGGCTGAATTGCCTGGTCTGCAGAAGCGGATCATTTCCATGTCGCTGGCGCAGAACCGCGCGGTGATCACGGCAACCCAGATGATGCAGTCGATGGTCGACAGCCCGATTCCGACCCGGGCCGAAGTGCTCGATGTGGCCAATGCGGTCATCGACGGCACCGATGCGGTCATGTTGTCCGCCGAGACCGCCGTGGGCCGGCATCCGGCCAGGGTCATTGAGGCCATGGGCCGAATCTGTGAAGGCGCGGAGCGTCATGTCCAGGCGCACGTGCCTTCCAGAATGCTCAATGTTCGGGCCGAGCGGATTGACCAGGCCATCGCCATGGCGGCGATGATCACGGCCAACCAAGTGCCGGTCAAAGCCATCATTGCCCTGACCGAGTCCGGTTCGACCGCCCTGTGGCTCAGCCGCGTGCGCTCGCCAGTGCCCATCATTGCCCTGAGCCCCAATCGCGCCTCATTGCGCAAGGTTCGGCTTTTCCAGCATGTGCAGCCCCTGTTTTTCGCCCCCGGTGAATCATCGGCGGCGGATCAGGTCACCCGGGCCGTTGAACGAGTGCGCGCTGCAGGCCTGATCAACGACGGCGACCGCGTCATTCTGACCATGGGTGACGAGCAAGGCGAGATGGGCGGCACCAACACCCTGAAGATCCTGACCATCGGCCGGCTGGAAGAAACGCCGCAGGCCAGACTGCTTTAGCTACAATAGTGAGCTGACGCACATCTTCCCATCACGCAGTAGACCCGGAGCCGACATGACTGACAAACTCGAACAGCTAGTGGAAACCGCCCAGGCCATGGTGGCGCCGGGCAAGGGTATTCTCGCCATTGACGAATCGACCGGTACGATCAAGAAGCGCTTCGATGGGGTCGGGGTGGAAAACACCGAAGCCAATCGTCTTGATTACCGCTCGATGATGCTGAGCACACCAGACCTCGGTCAGTTCATTTCCGGTGCGATCCTGTTCGATGAGACCATTCGCCAGAAAATGCCGGACGGCACACCGCTGGTCAAGGCCATGGAGCAGGCCGGCATTCTGCCCGGGATCAAGGTTGATGCCGGCGCCAAGGACATGGCCGGATTCAATGGTGAAAAAGTCACCGAAGGTCTGGATGGCCTGCGCGAACGGCTGGCCGAGTACGCCAAGCTGGGTGCAAAATTCTGCAAG
>JBLRWT010000487.1:0-2388 GCA_047921095.1 Wenzhouxiangella sp.
CCCTGCTGCTCGCGCGCGGCATGATACGCGGCATTTTCCTTCAAATCGCCGTGCGCACGCGCCTCGGCAATGGCCTGAATCACAGCGGGACGATCCACTTTTTTCAGCCGGTTCAGCTCGGCCCGCAGGCGTTCGGCGCCTTCCTGTGTCAGCGGAATCTGGCTCATGATGGTTCCTTCAGTTCATAGAGTTCGGCGAGACTGCGCACGCCGCGCTCGTTCCAGTGATCAAGGGCCCGGAGCGTCGCCTTGGCACCAGCGATGGTGGTCGAGTAATTCACCTTGTGCTGCAATGCCTGGCGGCGAATCGAAAACGAATCGGAAATCGCCTGACGCCCCTCGGTCGTATTGACAATATAGTCGATTTCGTCGTTCTTGATCAGGTCGACGATATGCGGTCTGCCTTGAATGACCTTGTTGACATAATCGCACTCGACGCCGTTTTCAACCAGGAACTTCCAGGTCCCTTCGGTCGCAACCAGCGTAAATCCACGCTCGATCAACTCGCGAGCGACTGGCAACAGTCGATCCTTGTCAGCATCGCGTACGCTCAGGAAAGCCCGGCCGCTGGCAACCGCGACAATCCCGACGCCCTGCTGGGCTCGCGCCACGGCGGCGCCGAAACTCGAACCGACGCCCATGGCCTCGCCGGTCGAGCGCATCTCGGGACCGAGGATGGGATCGACGCCGGGGAACTTGATGAAGGGATAGGTCGGCTCTTTGATAGAGTAGAAAGGAGATGAGATATCCTTTACAAAGCCCTGTTCTTCCAGGCTTTTTCCAACCATGCATTTAGCTGCAACGCCGGCCAGCGCCACACCTGTGGCCTTGGCCACAAAGGGAACGGTCCGGGCCGCGCGCGGGTTGACCTCGAGCACGAAGATTTCGTCCCGGCGCACGGCAAACTGGACATTCATCAGCCCGATCACCTTCAGCGCCAGCGCCATCTGACGGGTCTGGACGGCGATCTCTGCAATGATTTCATCTGACAGCGAGAACGGCGGCAGACTGCAGGAGGAGTCCCCCGAGTGCACGCCGGCCTCTTCGATATGCTCCATGATGCCGCCGATAATGACCTTCTCGCCATCACAGAGCGCGTCGACATCAACCTCGATGGCGTGGTCCAGGAAACGATCAAGCAACACCGGCGAGTCGTTGGACACCTTGACTGCTTCGCGCATGTAACGGCGCAACTCGCTCTCGCCATGAACGATATCCATGGCCCGGCCACCGAGGACGTAGGAAGGTCGCACCACCAGCGGATAGCCGATCTCGCGGGCCAGGACAATGGCCTCCTCCGGGTCACGCGCCGTGCGATTGGGCGGCTGTTTCAGCCCCAGCTTGTGCAACAGCGCCTGAAAGCGCTCACGATCTTCGGCCAGGTCGATGCAATCCGGCGTGGTGCCGATGATCGGCGCACCGGCCGCTTCCAGCGCGCGAGCCAGCTTCAGCGGCGTCTGGCCGCCAAACTGGATGATGATGCCCTCGGGCTTTTCCACATCAACGATCGACAGCACATCTTCCAGCGTCAGGGGTTCGAAATACAACCGATCGGAGGTGTCGTAGTCGGTCGAAACCGTTTCCGGGTTGCAGTTGACCATGATGGTTTCATAGCCCAGCTCACGCATGGCCAGGGCCGCATGAACACAGCAGTAGTCGAACTCGATCCCCTGTCCGATGCGGTTGGGGCCCCCTCCAAGCACCATGATCTTGGGCTTGTCGGTCGGCGCCGCTTCGCATTGCTCGCCCCAGGTCGAGTACATGTAAGCCGTGGTAGTTGCGAACTCGGCGGCACAGGTATCGACCCGGCGGTAAGACGGCACCACGCCGGCCCGACGGCGCAATTTGCGGATACTCGCCTCTTCGGTTCGCGCCAGCACGGCGATGCGGGCATCGGAAAAACCCATGCGCTTGAGTTCGAGCAAACGATCGCCGGTCAACTCGGCAATGCCCTGTTCGGCGATCTCGGCCTCGACTTCCACCAGTTCGGCGATCTGGTCGAGAAACCAGGGATCGATGCGCGACAGGCGGTGTATCTCGTCGAAGGACAGGCCGATGCGAAAGGCTTCGGCCACGTACAACAATCGGCTCGGTCCGGCCTCGCGCAGCTCACGGCGCAGCAGTGTCAACTCGTCGGCATCCCCCTCGATCTCGATCGAGTCCAGACCGTCGAGCCCGGTTTCCATGCTGCGCAGGGCTTTCTGCAGGGATTCCTGAAAGGTCCGACCAATGGCCATCGCCTCACCGACCGACTTCATCTGGGTTGTCAGCCGGTCAATGGCGGCCGGGAATTTCTCGAAGGCAAAGCGTTGCCGGGGGTCGTTGCCCTTTCTGACAAAGAATAAGGGTAACTATTCGGCTCTATCCTTGCGCAGGGCCTTTGGATCCT
>JBLRWT010000488.1:0-2377 GCA_047921095.1 Wenzhouxiangella sp.
CTTTTTTTGTCTTCCGTCCTCCGTCCTCCGTCTCCCGTTCTTTTTCCTTTCACCTTTCACCTTTCACCTTTACGCCTTTACGCCTTTACGCCTTCCCCCCTACAAGAGCCTCCACCCAATCCAGATCAAACAGAACAGCACCAGAAACCCGAAGCCAGTCCACGCCAGCGCCAACAAGCCTCGGCCGGGTTGATGTTCGCCCGGGGTGTGTTCGCTGGTCAGCAGCCGAATATTGAGCCAGGCCAAAACCGGTGCGGCCAGGAATGAGAGGGTGGTGGCAAAGTCGATCAGGGCGGTGAATCGACTGCCGAAGTAGTGAATGATGATCAGCGCGCCGATGGTGACCAGCAGCAGGGCGGTGACGTAGCGCCCGCGGTGAAGGTTCTCCGCATTGTCCTGCTCATCGGCCGCGCCGCTGATTTCGATCAGGGCGCGGATCACGCGGGGATAGGCGTCGGTCACGGCCAGGGTGGTTGAAAACATGGTGGTCAGCGCCGCCACGGCAATCAGCGGACGAGCCCATTCCCCCATGCTGGCAGCGTACAGGTCCACCAGGCTGGCCGAGAACGCCACTGCCGAGGTCGGAAAGCCGTCGCCGGAGCTGTACATGACCAGTGCCCCAAGCAATACAAATAGCACCGCCAGTACGGTGGCACCGATATAGCCGACCCGGAAATCCAGCACCGCGTGGGCAACGCTGGGCATCTTGCCGGTCTGTTCCGCCCGTTCCAGGGTCCATAGGGAGTGCCAGGCAGCGACATCCAGCGGGATTGGCATCCAGCCCAGCAGGGCGAGGACAAACGCAAATCCGGCGGCCGTCCACACCTCGTTCCAGCCAGCGACGGGATGCATCGCCTGCCAGTCCGGACCGGCGCCGAAGGCCAGCGCCACGGCCGCCAGGGTGGAGACGGCCAATGCCGACATGATGATTTTCATCAGCAGGTCCAGACCCCGATAGCGGCCAATCGCCAGTACCGCGATACACGAGGCCAATACCCCGAACGACAGCAGCGTGATGGACACGTCGAGCCCGAAAACCAGCCCCGCAAGTCCGGCGGTTACCAGCGTCACGCTGGCCTGGATGATGAACATGGTGCCCAGCGTGAGGAGGGTGAACAGACCGAGCGCCCAGTCGCCCAGGCGCTTGTAACCACGGATCAGGCTTTCCCCCGTGGCCGCGGCATAGCGCGGACCGAATTCCAGAAACGGGTATTTCAACAGACAGGCGATGATGACCACGCCCAGCAGCGCCAGCCCGTATTCGGCGCCGGCCCGGGTGGATTGGACCAGGTGCGAGACGCCAACGGCAGCGCCGGCCATCAGCAAACCCGGGCCGATCGCGGCGCGCAAGCGGTGTTGGTCTGGATTCATTATTTTTCTATCTCCGTGACTTGTGGCACTGGGGGCGAGCCGGGCTGGGCGCGCTATGCTCCCATTCTTCTTTAATCAGGATGCATCAACCCATGGTCAGACGCACTTTCAAATGGCTGGGAATCGGATTTTTGGCGCTTATCCTGCTTGCTGGCGCGCTGGTCGTCAATGTTGTCTGGTTCAAGCCGGTGACATTGAACCTGTATTTCGAGCGTACCTTTCTGCAGTTCGGCCTCGACAGTCCCCAGGCGTTGACCATGCTCGGCATCCTCGATGCGCTGCCGGTCAAGTTCTACCAGGGCAAGCTGGACGAGGTTTCCGTGGCCCGGACTGAGTCGCTGAATGAGTGGATGAGTGACAGCCAGGCCATGCTGCATCGCTATGACCGGGACCGCTACGAGGGGCAGAAGGCGCTCTCGTACGACATCTTCGACTGGTTCCTGTCACGCCAGGTCGAGGGCGCGAACTGGACCTGGCATAACTACCCGGTCCATCAGATGTCCGGTATTCACACCGGCCTGCCCAATTTCATGCTGCAGCTTCACCCGATCCGCAACGAACGTGACGTCGACTTCTACCTGGAACGCCTGGGCCGGTTCCCGGAGGCCTTTGGCGGGACGGTCGAGGTTTTGCGCGAGCATGAACGACGAGGCGTGATCGCGCCACGGTTTGCGGTCGAAAAGACCCTGGAATCAATGCGCGATTTCATCGATCAACCCGTGACCGAGAATCCGCTCTATGTCGAGTTGCTGGCCAAGGTCGACGAGCTGGAAGGTTTTTCCGAACAGCGTCGCGCCGGTCTGCCGGAGGAGTTGGCGAGCGTGATCGGTGATTCGGTCTATCCCGCGTTCGAAACCTTGATCGCCTACCAGGACTCGCTGCTGGCCAGCGCGACCAGCAACGACGGGGTCTGGCGCTTGCCCGATGGTGACGCGTATTACGCCTGGGCGGCCCGTTGGCATACGACGACCGACTATACCCCCGACCAGATCCACCAGATTGGCCT
>JBLRWT010000489.1:0-2377 GCA_047921095.1 Wenzhouxiangella sp.
GGGCTCGCCCTTTTATATGGAGCATCCCTTCTGGCGTACATGTCAGGTCTCGGCTGGACGCCCCGAAGGATCTCGCGACACTGCGTAAAAGCAGCATCCGCGAGGTCTGGATCGACACCGCCAGGGGTCGGGACCTAGGGAAACACTGATCAATGTACACACTCGCGTTGGTACCCCAGGTTTTCCGAGACAAGGCGCGGTGCGCAGCCGGTAGTGGTTCTACCGGCAAGGGCCGCAACGCAGGATCGGGGAACCTGGGGCACCAACCCCACAAGCCATTGAATGCAGGGGCTCGGCCGCCCGTTGTTATCAAAAACGGGCGCGCGCACGGCGTTGCGGCTCCCTTGTGCAGAATGACTGCACGGCAGTCACCGCGCCTTGTTCGCACGCAAAATCGACTCGAGCGCGAACGTGTACATTAATCAGTGTTTCCCTAGTGTCCTTTAACAATAGTTCGCATTATTATTTAGGCGATCACTTACACGGGCGATGGACGCGATGATCTGGTCGGCGGTTTTACGCCAGATGAACGGTCGGGGTTCATCGTTGTACGTCTCCAGGTATTCGCGGATGGAATCCTCGAGTTCCCGAGTGCTGCGATGCGAACCGCGCTTGATCCAGCGTTCCGAGATGAGCGCGAAGAAGCGTTCCACCAGGTTGATCCATGACGCCGAGGTGGGCGTGAAGTGCACATGGTAACGCGGCCGCGCAGCGAACCACGCACGCACTTTTTCGGTTTTGTGGGTGCCGTAGTTGTCCATGATGAGATGGACGTCGAGATCCGCCGGAACCTGACGGTCGATCTCATTGAGAAACGCCAGAAATTCCTTCGCGCGATGTCTTCTCTGGAGTTTGCCGATGACTTCGCCGGTGGCCACATCCAGTGCGGCGAACAAGGTCGTCGTGCCATGGCGCAGGTAATCATGCGTGCGGGTCTCGGGATGGCCAAACGATAACGGCAAGGCCGGCTGGGAGCGATTCAGGGCCTGGATCTGGCTCTTTTCATCGACGCACAGCACCAGGGCGCGATCCGGCGGCTGCATGTACAGCCCAACGATGTCGTGGACCTTGTCGATAAAGTGCGGATCGGTCGAGAGCTTGAAGGTTTCGAGCCGATGCGGCTTGAGCCCAAAGGCGCGCCAAATCCGGCTGATGGCCATCGCGTTGAGCCCGGTTTCCTTCGCCATCAGGGTCGTGGACCAGTGGGTGGCATTCTTGGGCTTCTCCTGCAGGGTCTTTTCAATGACCTGCGCCACCTTGTCGTCGTCAATGGTCCTCGGCCGTCCCGAACGCGGAGCGTCCGTTAGTCCGGCAAGCCGATAGCGCTCAAAACGCCTTCGCCATTTGGAAACCGTTTGCATCGACACGTGGTGGCGGGCCGCAATTTCTCGCCCGGAAAGACCTTCGGAACTGTCCAGGATCAGCTCCGCGCGTTGCTTCTCGGCCGCTGGCGTTTTGCGGCGCCGCACCCACTGCTGCAACTCGGCACGCTCGGAATCCGACAGGTCCAGCTTGATCGGTTTGCGACCACGTTGAGCCATTACGCCCCCTCTCAAACGGAGATCAACCCATGGCCTTTATTGTATAACGAACTATTGTTAATGGACACTAGGGGGCATCGCGCAGGGCATGGCCGCTGCCCAGCCGGGCGCCCAGCCAGCCGAGGAGGAGTCCGGTCAGAAGCAGGGCCAGGAGATGGGTGGCCCCAGGCAGGGACAGCGCAAACTCGAGATCGAACGCGGCCGTGGCCTGTTCCAGTGGCGCCCGGCTCAGGCCGATCCCGATGAGCAGCAGGATCCCGGCGAAAATGCCGCCGCCCAGGCCGGTCATCACGCCGCCGTAGAGGGAGGGTCGGCGCAGGAACCGGTGGGTGGCCCCGCTGATCCGCGAGATGGCGATCTCTTCCCGGCGTTCGCGCAGCTCCGAGGCGGTGGCCAGGGCCAGGATCAGCAACGCCCCCAGCCCCAGCAGGGCGCCCACCACCGACAGGATGCGCAGCCCCAGCTGGTGCAGGCTGTTCAATTGCCGCACCCAGTCGTCGTCGCTGACCACCGTCGCACCCGGCACGGTGGCCGCAAGCGCCTCGCGCAGCGCCGCAACCGTCTCGGGATCCGCGGTCGCGGGGACCACATCCACCACGTCCGGCAGCGGGTTTTCGTCCAGCCAGTCCAGCAGGCCCGGGTCGGCCAGGCCCTCGCGATAGCGGGCCAGGGCCTCGTCGGCATCGATCCAGTTCCAGCGCTCTACCCGCGCATCGCTCTCCAGATGGCGTTCCAGATCCGCGACCGCGCCCGCCTCGACCTCGTCGAGGTAGAGGGCGATGCGCGGGTCGTGGTCGACATGCGCGGACAACGCCCGGGCATTGTCCAGCAGGACC
>JBLRWT010000490.1:0-2372 GCA_047921095.1 Wenzhouxiangella sp.
CGTAAGTCGGGGTTGCATCCCCGACGGTCAAAAGTTTGGCCGAGGAA
This sequence comes from Wenzhouxiangella sp., assembly GCA_047921095.1. Lineage (GTDB taxonomy): Bacteria > Pseudomonadota > Gammaproteobacteria > Xanthomonadales > Wenzhouxiangellaceae > Wenzhouxiangella. Next base: position 48 of record JBLRWT010000490.1, read on the forward strand.
AGCGGTCGTTCCGTACGGGCCAACCAGCCAGGCAACTAGGGAGCCTTCGTATCTTCTTCTTCTTCGTCGTTGTCCTCACCATCCTCATCATCTTCCAGCACCGGATCCAGCGCCCGATCCCCGGGAGCCTCGATGGGGACAGGGTCTTCGGGATCCCAGTCATCCAGATCCACCTCTTCATCGCCCAGGTACTCGCGCAGGCGGGCCTGGCGGGATCGTTCGTTTTCGAACTGGACTTCGACGGTGAAGGTGAAGCGCCAGTCGGACCCGCGCTGGCCAGTTTCAGGATCGCGCGGCCAGGCTCGCTCAGGCTGCAATTCATAGAACAGCCAGCGGCGCAGAAACTGTCGGCGATAGCGAAAGGCGACGAACAACTCTTCAGCCTCGAAGTTCGGACTGGTATAGCCGAACGCGCCAACTTCGGTACGAATTGCAGTCCGTGGCGAAATCTGGCGGAAGGCGGTCACCGATGTGCGCCAGTCGATGCCATCGGACTCTTCCGAGAAGGTCCCCTGACCCGTCAGTCGCACCAGCCGATCCCGGTCAGGCAACCACTCCCAGTCCAGGCGGGAGGTTGTCCCAAAACCGTCGTCGCGTTCCCAGAACACAGTCTGAGTGGCCCGGCCCAATGTCCGGGAAGTCAGCCCACGCACATAACGATAACGACCGCGAACCCGCGGATTCAGCCCGGCTCCGCTGACCCGCACCGTGCCATCAAAATCAAGCTGTGACCTGGCCTGCTCAGAGGCGATGAAACGCAGGCCCAGGCGGGTCCGGTCATCGGAATCGTCGGCCGCCGGACCATCACGGAAATCGCCGGAGACGTCCTCATCCCGGGTCACCAGCAGCCGCACCCGTTCGGACACGCGGGGAAGCGAGACGTTGGCTCGAACCCTCAGGCCATAGCTGAAGCCCTCGGTTTCATCCCATTGCAGCGCATTTCGGACTCTCACGAAAGTGCCTACCGGCGTTTCCTCGAAGGAACGGGGATCACCGAAAAAACCGTCGAACCATGCCGCGGGCTCACACAAACGCTGGCTCAGATAGGAGTGTGAGCGATCCAGCCAACTCTCGGGCCGGTCCAACTCATCGCGACAGGACATTCTCATCAATTCGCGACGCGCCTCCTCGAGTTCACGCTCGGTCAGTTCACGCTCGGTCTGTTCGTCCGCAGCGGTGGCCTCTGCAAGCATCAGCAGCATCATCATCAACAACATCATGATCCCTCTGGCCGACAAGGCTGAAAACAAACCTGTTCTGTTCATGTCACAATTCGCCCTGATATCCCATATAGCCACTGCACCTCATGACCGGTTCCCTTGTTCGCGATCATACGTCAAAATGACCCAACACAGCGCAAGCCGTCCCTTCGCCGGCATGTCACCGGAACTGATCTGTGATGCAGTCGAAGATTGCGGCCTGATACCGGACGGGCGCCTGCTGGCGCTGAACAGCTATGAAAACCGGGTCTGGCAGGTTGGCCTGGAACAGGCTGAACCCATCATCGCCAAGTTCTATCGTCCGGGCCGCTGGAGCAATGAGACCATTCTTGAAGAGCACCAGTTCAGTCTGGACCTCTCCAAGTCCGGACTTTCGGTCGTCGCGCCGCTCGTGCTGCAGGAACAAACATTGTTCGAACATGCCGGATTCCGCTTTGCCCTGTTTCCCCGGCGAGGCGGTCACGCGCCGGAGTTGGCGCATGAACCTACATTGAAAGCACTCGGGCGGGTGCTGGGGCGGATGCATGCCATCGGTGCTGCCGGCGCTTTCAGTCACCGCCCAACCTTGTCGATCAAGCAATGGGGGACCGAGTCCGCCCGGTATCTTCTCGAAAGCCAGTGGATTCCAGCCCATCTGGAAGGCGCTTTCAGCAGCCTGAGCGATCACCTGCTCGAAGCAACAGAAGCCACCTGGCAGCGGGCCGGCAAGTTCGCCACCTTGCGGCTGCATGGTGACTGTCACCCCGGCAACATCCTGTGGCGCGATGACCAGGCACACTTCGTCGACCTCGACGATTGCCTGACAGGCCCGGCGATCCAGGATCTGTGGATGCTGATTTCGGGAGACCGCATTGAACGCGAGCAGCAACTGGGCTGGTTGCTGGAAGGCTATCGATTGTTCAGGGATTTCGACCCGCGCGAACTGCACCTCATCGAACCCCTGCGCAGCCTTCGCATGCTCCACCACCAGGCCTGGCTGGCCCGCCGCTGGGACGACCCCGCCTTTCCCATGGCCTTCCCCTGGTTCGAAGACCCCCGCCACTGGGAAAACGTCATCCAGCAACTACGCGAACAACTCGACGAACTGCAGCAGGAGCCGTTGGAG
>JBLRWT010000491.1:0-2368 GCA_047921095.1 Wenzhouxiangella sp.
GGTTGATCTTCACGTGCGTTTGATATGGGTTGTTCTTCTGATAGCCGTCATTGATCGGGTTTTTTGGAGTTTAGTGCAAGACATAAGGAATCCTTGACGAGCAAGTGGACGGTGTCAGTAAACCCCAGTGCTGCATCAATTCCGGCAGATTTTCGGGGTCTATCCGGATCTCGCAACGCATGTTCCCCCGCAAAATCAGCCTGTTATAACAATTGCCATGAATTCTGACGGCTTATCCACGCCTTGTCCACGAGGCGCGAGCCCTTCCAGACAGCGCACCGCCTGGTGGGCAAGGGGTGGATAAGCCGTTCCAGAAATATGTGCAGAACTGAGTCGGAATCTGCACAGACCGAGCCAAATGAAAACGCAAGGAAATCAGTCACCTGTGTTATCTGCAGCCTTTGCGAAATCCGGATATAGCCGATTTTCGGCCTAGGAGCCTGTCGGGTTTGACCGTTTCAAAAAATCGCCAGTCAGCCAAATCTTGGATCTCATGTCGACTTACGACTCGTCGGTCCGGTATTTATCGTAGAAGACTCGTGTTTTTCGAAGACAGGTCTCGGTTATTCGGGCGAATCAGGCTAGCAGTGCGTGTAATCGTTTCATATTCCATGCCATACACACCAAATTCCATTCACCACATGCAGCATCGAACCCACGCAGGTGAAATCGCCTGAAGCCCATCACTTCCTTGATGATGCCAAAGACCGTTTCGACTGTCGACTTGCGTTTGGCGTACATCGCGCGGCCTTCGGGGGTACGTAATCGATGCTGCATCGCGCAGAGTGCATCGGCATCCGGCGGGCACGGTGGTGGCGATTGAAACCGTTCGTCCCAGGGAAGATTGTGGCGCTCCCGGCGATCCGAGATATAGGGCGTGACGCCATTGGACGCGCAATGCTTCACATTGGCTTCGCTGAAATAACCGGCATCGGCCAATAGGCCGGTCGGCTTGCCCAGGCGGTCATTCATGTTGCTCAATCGGTCCAGCGCAGGCTGGATTTCAAGTTTGTCATTGGCCTGCTGGGTGAGGTGGTTTTCGACAATCAGATGCGTGTCGAGATCCACCCCAGCCTGTGCGTTGTAGGCCTGCACGAAGCCCTCCGAGGACGGCATGATGCGCGATTCGTCGTCGGTGAAATTGACTTGGTCTTTGTCACCGGGTCCGGCTTGCGGTGCCTTCGGCTCCTTTCCCCGCGCCTTCTTCCCGGTCTTGGCCTCGTGCTCGCGACGCTTTTTCAGCTTCGCTTCATACTCGCTCTGTTCAGCCTCAAAGCGCTCGCGCGCCCGGCGCTCAATCTCCGCCTTGGCCTGCTCGATCGCCGCCAATCGGTCCTCGCGACGCGCCAGTTCATCGGGAATATCCATTTCCAGATCATCTTCGGCATCCGCTTGTTCGGCCTTCTTCAACAGTTCCTGCACCTCGCGACGCAACTGCTGTTCGAGCTGATTGGCATAGCCCCAACTCATTGCCTTGTGCTTGCTGGCATTGGCCTTGATCTTGGTCCCATCCAGGCTCACGTGGCCCAGGTTGAGCAAGCCCATCACTTTGGCCAGCACCAGCAACTGCACAAACAAGCCTTCCAACTCGCCCAGAAAACGCTTGCGGAATGTCGCGATGGTGTCATGATCCGGATGCGTGTCGCCCGTGATGAAGCGGAACGCCACCGAATCAAACGTGGCCTGCTCCAACTTGCGGCTGGAAAACACGCCTGTGGCATAACCGTAGAACAGCAAAGCCAGCAACAGCGATGGATGATACGGCTGCTTGCCGCCGCCATACCGGCTCTCCAGCTCCCGCAAGTCCAGCCGATCAACCATGTCCTTGACCGCTACATCCCAGCGGCTGACGAACAGCGAGGCGACCGAGCCAACGCGCGGGTCGAGCCCCGCTGCCAGACGCCGCTCGATGCCACGCAGCCAGGCCTCGGCGGCAGCGAGATACTGCTCGCGTGAAAACAGCAGGGTGACGTTGATCGGGATGCCGGCAAAAATCGCTGCCTCGATGGCGGAAATGCCTGCCGGCGTGCCGGGGATCTTCACGAACAGATTCGGCCGCTCGGCCTGCTGGTGGATCTGTTGTGCGGCCTTGATGCTGCCCTGGGTATCGTTGGCAAGCAGCGGCGAGACCTCCATCGACACCCAGCCATCGACCTGGTTGCTGTTATCGAACACCGCCCGAAAAAGGTCGGCGGCGCAGCGCAGATCCTCCAGCGCCAACTCGATAAACAGCGCTTCGCCGGATTTGCCGGCCTCTGTTTTCTCGCGAATGCTGGCGTCATAGCTATCGCCGTCGCCGATCGCGCCGTCGAAAATGCTCGGGTTCGAGGTTAGACCGGTGATCGAAAATTCCTCGATGTAGCGCCCC